>JAPOKD010000712.1 GCA_029977825.1 Planctomycetota bacterium
GTTCCTTTGCTGGCTGTCCTGGTGCTGCCTGACCTGTTGCTGCTGGTCCTGTTGCCTCTTATCCTGGTGCCGCTTATTAATTTGGTCCATCAGTGATTTGGCTAATTCAATGTTCGCACGCGCATCGGTGTCGTTTGCATCGATTCGCAGGGCAGTGCGGTATTGGGTGATTGCGGAACGCAACAACTTCAATCCGCTCTCGACGTCAGGCTTGAAGTTCGGTTGACCAGCGGGTGCCGGGGTTGCTGCAGGTCCCTGACCCGTAGCATCGGGTGGCGTTTCATCAGCATCGGCGGGTGCGAGTTTGGTCAGTGCCTGAGCATAAAATGCATTCCCGAGGTTAAATCGTGCTCTCGCTGCAACGGAATCGTTTTGCGATCCGATTACCTTTCGAAACTGATTTGCTGCCTGCTGCAGCTCACCGTTTCGGTAGTATGCAATGCCCAGGTTGTATGTGGTCTCGTCGCTGGGCTGGTGAATGGCCGTGTATTTTTCAATTGCCAAATTGATGTCATCGGACTGCAACGCCGCGTCGCCGGCCGCTGATAGATTTTCATGAGACGATGGGGGAGCGGCAAAAGCGGCTGATGTACACAGAATGGGGACAAGCAAGGTCAGGCTGCGACGTACCCTAATTTGGCACCATGACGTCCAACTACGCCCGCGGGTTTGGTTTTTGAAAGTTGACCGCGCCTCTGCCCTGCAGGCTGGCGAGAATGAGGAACCCGTCAGCCGTGCAAGGCATTGGAGCGAAATTCGGTGAATACTCATTGGCATCAAGCTAGGGGCGAGTGTTCAGCGGAAAGTGGATGTTCAATGGGGCGGCGATGCCGCCCTCTGGTCGAGTTGAATACGAAGCAACGACCTGAAGGGGTCAACTAGTTTTGTGGGCAGGATCCCGAAATTTTTCTTCGACGTCCGGATGGGAAACTGCGGTATCGCGTAATGTCGATCAGACAGAAGGAAATGGCGTGGTTTTGGCATATTGTGACCGACCCCGATCGATGCCAGAAAATCCTGCCCATTACGGAAGCTTCTCTACTTATTACTGTCCGTTTCATGTTCCGCGCCGATTGCCGTACCAACGTATTTGCATTCGATCGCAATACCGGAAGCCAGTCTGCTCGACCCAGCTTTTGAGCCATTGTGCCGCGGCGTCCATAGCTTCATTGGTGCTTCCCTGTGGCATGATCCAGACACTCTCGGAAGGCACCCCAAGCTGTTTGACGATTTCGAGCAATTCGTCGTAGTCAGCCGGTGAGTCGACAACGAATTTGATTTGATAATCATGTGCGGCGTCGATCAGTCGTCGCATGGTTTCGATCGGCATGCGTCGTTGCTCGTGCAGATTGCTCCATGTGGGATGTTGAATGCTATCCGGCGTGCTTGACTTGAATTTTGGACTGATCGAAAGAAGGTCACAGGGGGTTTCACGATCGATCGTCCCCGCGGTTTCAACGGTGAGATGAAAGCCCTCTGCTCGGAGCAGATTGCAGAAAGAGGTTGATTCATTGGACAGCATCGGTTCTCCACCTGTCAGCACGACGTGCCGTAATCCGGACGCTTGCACCATCGTGAGAAGTTCCTCAAAACCGGTCTGATCGCCTTTGGGGTTCCACGATGCATACGGTGTATCGCAGAACCAGCAGCGTAAATTGCAACCACTGGTGCGGATGAAAAAACTCTCGGTGCCAGTCAGTTTTCCTTCGCCTTGGCGGCTTTGGAACGTTTCAGCAATGCGTAATGTCCCCCTAGTCGCCGTCGGCGACCCATGCGAGAATCCGGTATTACCAAGTGGAGTGATCAAATTGAGCGACCCAGATAATTTCCGTGACACGTTGGAAGTGTTTGAAAATCCAAGCCCGTCACGAAACTTTACCATTGAACATCATTGTCCCGAGTTCACATCTGTTTGCCCCAAAACCGGGCAGCCTGATTACGGGACGATTGTCTTTACTTATGTTCCAGATCAAACGTGTGTCGAGCTGAAAAGTTTGAAAATGTACCTTCAGCGTTTTCGCAATGAAGGAATTTTCTATGAGGCAGTAACCAACCGGATCATGGATGACTTCATTGCTGTCGTCCAACCTCGGAAAGCGACGGTGGAAAGCCGCTGGACGCCAAGAGGCGGACTGAACAGCAATATTATCGTGAATTACCCCGATTTAGGCTAGGGCGGCTGGAATTGGCAGATGGGGCTGTGTTGGGTTGATTCTGCGCAGTGTTCTGTTGATTCTGAGCAGTGTGCTCTTGATTCTGCACGTGGCAGACGCATGATTGGGTTGAAATCGGCTGGTGCGTACTCAGGATCCACAACGCCCACATCCGCAGTCCCAATGTTCCAGGATTTTCGCTCCCAGCCTCAGGTCCAGGGCAACGCCGTGGGGCAAAATGGATGCTCTTGCAGGTTGATTCTCGTCTGCGGGCCGCGGGCTTTTCGCCACAGCCACTCTGCCAAGTGCGGTCTGCAAGGTGCAAAGAAGGCTGGTTTTGCCGATGCTCTCCTGTGCAAAACAAAGTGGCGGAGGCGTGTTGGGGCTCTCCCGGGATGGACGAGGGGTTGAGGCGGTGGCGGAAGTCGTTAAAACCGTCAACTGACCGCCGGGTAGTCTATACTCTCGGCCTTGATCAACAGCACCTCGAGGAACTCAATATGACGGCTCCGGTTCTCCTCAGTGGATTTGCGGACGAAGCAGCAAATGAAAAGCAAGCTGTGCAACAGTATTCTGCGTTCGCGGCCCTTGGATTGAAGTACTATTCCATCCGGTTCATTGATGCAGGTGAAGGTATCAAGAATGTGATGCAGCTTTCGGATCCGGAGATCCAGCACCTTGTCAAAATGCAGAGTGATTACGGGTTGAAGGTCAGCAGTATCGGATCACCGATCGGCAAGGTTAAGTTGCTGGATGTCGATGATGGTACGTCAAACAAGTTCATCCCGTTTGACCAATACCTGAAAGAAGATGTCGCGGTTGCTTGTGATCGTGCTGAGGCGTTTGGTGCTAAATTGATCCGCGGATTTGCATTTTATCACCCCAAGGGCACTGACCCGGTTTCGCATCTCAATCAGGTCAGTGATCAGCTTGGTCAGATTGCTGATGCCTGTGAACAACGCGGTCTGACGTTCGGGCTTGAGGTGGAAGCGAATCTCGTTGGACAGTCGGGGGATCTTCTCAAGGCGATTGCTGAACAGGTAAATCACCCGGCCATGCTGACGATTTTTGATGCGGCAAACATCGTGACGCAGGGATTCACTGCAGACGAGACCTTTGCTCAGTATCTGGCGATGAAGCCCAGCCTTGGTTGGTTGCATATCAAGGATTACCACGATCCTTCACCGACCGGAAGAATCGAACATGTTGATGAAGCAAGTCTGAGTAATTTCGTGCCTGCGGATGTCGGTGACAGTGGGCATGAGGCGATTCTGCGAGACCTCAAAGACTTCTTGCCCGAGTTGGAATCCCGGATGGCAGCACGCGGTGCTGACGGCGTCTTTCTTGATCTCGAGCCACACGTCAAAGGGGGCGGCCAGTTCGGTGGCTTCAGCGGACCTGATGGTTTCGGTGTTGCCCTGCGTGGCCTATGTCGTGTCCTGGATTATGTTGATATCCCTTACGAACTGAGATCGTTCACGGATATCAA
>JAPOKD010000442.1 GCA_029977825.1 Planctomycetota bacterium
CAAACGCCACAGCGCTGCACCACCCTGTGGCACGTCATCCGAAATGGTCCAATCCTGCAGGAAGTTGGCTCGATAATGAAAAACTCGCCCTAACCTTCCCTCGTCGATCAGCTGCTTTGCCATGGTGACCGCAGGTGCCCGTCGGTAGTTGTACCAGACTGTATTCGTAACCCCTGCTTTTTCTACAGCCGCGATCATCTTCTCTCCCTCTTCGGGATTCAATGCAAGCGGCTTCTCACACAGGATCATCTTGCCCGCTTCGGCAGCAGCAATTGCAATCTCTGCGTGAGAATTGTTTGGTGTGCAGATATCAACGGCATCGATATCGTCGCGGGCGATCAAAGCCCGCCAATCCGTTTCAATGGATTCGTACTGCCATTGATCAGCGAATTCCTGAACCTTGTCTGCACTGCGTCCGCACACGGCTTTCAAAACCGGTCGATACTCCAGCTCCGGGAAAAAATCATTGACACGTTTGTAGCCATTGCTGTGGGTCCGGCCCATGAACCCGTAGCCGATAAGTCCAATATTGAGTGGTTTCATTCTTATTGCTTGATCGTGAGTAAATCGGAAAAACTTGAAGCCTGACTGGCGATTCAAATCCGTTATCAAATCGCATCACACGATGGCTGATGCGAGGTAGAAGTCGTTTAGAGACGGTATCAGACAATGCTGCCATGAGCATCACGGACGTCAACCATGGCTTTGAGGATCTGATTCCACGTCTCAGGATTCTCAAGCACTTCATTGGGGAACATACAACCGTCCCAGCAAATGTGTTGAATCCCTCGAGAAGACGCATCTTTCAGCCAGTAGCCAGCTGTACGAGTGATATCAAGCTTGCCGTTGGGATCATCGGCTTGGCAATGCTTTCCGGTCTTGTCGTGCGAACCTGCACCATGCACGGTTCCATCATTCTGAGCAACGTGAAAATCGATCGTCCAGGGGCGCAGCTTTTCCGTCATCTGCTCATACGCAGCGTAGAATTCCTCTTCGCTATAGCCGTCCTGCAGAAGCGCGTGTTCGGGCGCGTTGTATCCCATCAGATACAGATAGGTGTGCGCCTGATCTGCCTGGAACCCTAGAGTTTCAGGTTGACCCACTGCTTCCAGCAAATCCAGCATGTCTTTCCAGCTATGCATACCAGCCCAACAGATCTCACCTTCACAAGCAAGACGCTCACCATGACCAGCAGCAATTTCGGCTGCCTTCGTGAATGTATCTACAATCCTGGCGGTACCTGCAGCTGGATCCTCTTTCCATTTCTCGACCCCAAACTCCGCTGAGTCGATTCGAATGGCACCGTATTCGCGGATGCCATGCTCATTAAAGACCTTTGCAATCCGACACGCTTTTTCAATGGCTTGGAGAAACTTCCCCTGTTGCTCATCATCACCCATTGCTGAGTCACCAACTGTTCCGGGCCACACGGGAGCGACCAGCGACCCTACCTTGAGCCCATGACTTCCAATCAAGTCAGCGATTCTCTTGAGCTCATCATCACTGGCATCCGGATCGGTGTGCGGGTGAAACAGAAAGTAGTCAACGCCTTCAAACTTCTGGCCGTCAACTTCAGCGTTAGCCGTCAACTCAAGCATTCGTTCCAGACTGATGGGCGGTTCCTGACCCTCTTCATCTCCCTTTCCAACGAGGCCAGGCCACATTGCATTGTGAAGCTTCGGATAATTTTTGTGCTGGTCAGACATGTTGTTCTGCAAATAGTTCAAAGGAAAAGGAAAAAGGAAATCTGAGCCGGGGCATATATCTTAACGAGTTCCAGATCAGCGATGGTCAACTGCCAAATACGATCGACGGAGCGGCTGCTTGCTGTGGAAAGACCACTGTGCGGCTCGGGACCAAAGTTTCTTGATATCTGTCAGTGGTTTTAACCCTGTATTCTCGACTGCAATGCCATTCTCAACTGCAATGTCCGGGGCCGCTGGAAGTTACGAGGTATTAACTTGCGCGGTCGTCATCATCAGAGCGGAAGCTGATGCTGGCAGCCGGAGTGCAAGAACAGACGTGATACCCAAGCGGCGTCAGCCTCAGCAAAACCTCACCCGCAGCTAAAATACCAGCGGCACTATGACTCCGAATCAAACCTTCGTCAAATTTGACGTCACTCATTGGCAGTTCATTTCACTCAGTGATTTAGGGATGTTTTTCGAAAACGCGGCAAACAGCGAGTTCAAGCGGTAGCCAGCTTTCGACTTAAATGTTTTATTGACTGACAGCCTCGTGTACAAGAACGCGAGGAAAGTCCCTTTCTATTCAGCAAAAAAACCTTCGGGAACATCCCGAAGACCGAATTGAACGTTACCACCTGTCCCACAAACACCTCATGGCGACCAAATCCTCGACTCACCGTTCACTCGGATCTCGAATTCCCAGCATTGTTTGGGACCAAAACTCTCCCCTATCCATGCAAATTGACACGCGGAAAGGGGAAATCAGCACCCGCCATGGACGATTTTCTGGGGGTGCGGCTGATCAAGTGGAGGTGATTGAGGTCGATACCGGCGCGATTCGCGTCATGATTCTACCAACTCGGGGAATGTCAATCTGGAGAATGGAAGCCAGTGGAATACGTTTTGGTTGGCAATCTCCGGTCTTTGGCCCCGTACATCCCTCGCAGGTTCCCGTCTTTGATTCCAGCGGCATTGGCTGGCTGGAAGGTTTTGACGAGCTGCTCGTCCGATGTGGCCTTGAAAGTAACGGTGCCCCAGAATTTGACGCGCAAGGGAATCTGGTTCACCCCCTGCACGGACGTATCGGAAATCTGCCAGCTGATTCACTGACGATCGAGTACGACGAGGCATCGGGAAGACTTGAAGTGATCGGCGAAGTGCTGGAATCACGTCTGTTCATCAAACGACTCCGACTACGCAGCAGGATTCGTCTTGAAGCGGGCAGCGCCGAAGTTGCAGTTCTGGACGATGTGACCAATGAACTCTCCAAACCAGCTTCCATGCAATTGCTCTATCACATTAATGTTGGGGCTCCCATTCTTGGCGAGGGAGCGAAGATCGAAGCACCGATTGAATCACTTGCACCAAAAGACTCACTCGCAGCCAGTGAAATGGCAACGTGGAACGAGTTTGGTCCGCCAGAAGCAGGCTTCGCGGAACGAGTCTACTTTGCACGGCTCCGCGCAGATGAATCCAGTGCGACCACAGCAATGCTTAGATCTGCGGATGGGGAAAAAGGACTGGGTGTCACCTTCAACGTGAATGGATTGCCGAGATTCATTGTGTGGAAAAACACAGCAGCTGAAAGTGACGGTTATGTCACCGGCTTGGAACCTGCTACCAACTACCCCAACATTCGTTCTTTCGAAGAGAAACAGGGTCGCACCGTAGTACTTGATGGTGGGGAGACGGCATCATTTCGCGTCAAGCTGATGCCTTTGACCACGGCTGATCAAGTCGATGAAGTGTCGCGTCAAATCCAGGCCTTAAAAGGTGATGAAGATCCGGAAATTCATCTTCAACCCAGACCGGGATGGTCACCGGGTGCATGACGGCACCGAGGGTTAAGAGCTTGAGCGTAGCGATCTACTTCACGTTCACACCATCGATCTTGAAAATGGCGAAGTGACTTGCGCCACGCGGGCCGACTCCATTGGGATACTTGTACTTTTCAGTATCGATCTTGAACTTTCCTTCAACAGTGACTGGTCGTGTAACAAAATCGGTTGTCTTACCCGGCACCATTTCAACGATGACGCAATCAAAAAGAGCAGCACCAGGGCCAAAGCAACATTCCTGATTATCCCTGACCAGGACAAACTGATCGATGTCGGTTTCCTTGAACAAGGTGCTAGGCAGGATGTAACCCCTCAACTTGACCTTCACGCCATCAAGCTTCTTGATCTCGTCGGTCAACAACGCGGGGTTGAACTTTGCATCCTTCTCAATCTTGAAACTCAGATCATCAAAATTGATATCACCTTTGGCACGCGATGATTCGCTGCTCTTGCGTACTTCGACCTTGTTTTTTGAAACTGATTCCTCGCCGCTTGCTTTGGCAGCACCACCAGTCTGCGGCCTGGCAGCGACCTCACCTGAGTTACGGGTTTTCGGGCTGGAGGCCGTTTGGTCACCCACCGGCGGCGGACTAGCAGCTTGTGAAACTCCGATAAACAGGATGGAGCTCACGATCATCGCGAAACGCAAAAGTATCATGTGTTGGCTCAAAAGGTACTCATGGCTGCAGCAAAGGAAACACCCTCGTCATACATCCACATTATACCCACAGGCAGGACACAGCGAACACATCAAAATAAAGGGATCAGCGACTCAGCGGATCTGATCAACTTTCATTTGATAAAAAACGGTGTTATCAAAGTCAGTCACTTTCTGCGGTCCACGGTTGAGTATGAACGTGCCAGCGAGCTTTTTCTTCGTCAAACCGGCCTTGGTCGTCTGCCCATTCAACAACCTGACTTCAATCATATCACTACTCTTGGGCTGCCCCCCGAAGCAGCAGGTTCCCAAGTCAGGAACGAGAATGAATCGTTTCAGCAAACCGCTGCCTGAGGCGGGATGAATGTAACCCTTCAGGAAAATATCGTTGCCATTGATTTCAATGGCTTTCGAACTCGGTCGGTCACCGGGCGAATTGGAATCCTGCTGCAATTCCCAGAAATGGACCCGCGTGTAACCCTCTGGCACCTCGGTCAAGTAAACGTAGCTGTGCAGACTGATGCCCCCCAGGATGACAAGCGCATTCAGGACGATTCCAGTCATCGCCAAAGAATGACCTGCAAATTCCTGGGGAAACCGCTTGATCTTCGAGTATCCCACGAAGCCCAGTAACATTCCCACAAATGCCAAGCCCAGCAGGGCCCAGACAAAGAAACCCAACAGAGATACCACGGCGAAGATAACCGAAGCTATCGCTGTCGTACTCAGTGCGCGGTAAGGAAATTCCTGCTCACTTGACCCGGAACTTATCTCGATATCAGCTGACATTTTTCCATTTCACCAAGATGATCTTCGACATGTTGGCGACCTCATCGACTATCCCTGGGCAGGCTGTGTCCCGCCTGAAAGCAGCAGGAACTGAACGATCATGATGGTGGCCAACGCGAGACTCAGTACGTATCCCAACCGCCAAGGGTTCATTCCGTCTTCCAAACGAGTATTTGACATCAGTGTGGTGGCCCCCAAAGTTGCCGGAGACAGGGCCGCTGTGGCCTGCCCTGGTTGAGCGAATACCGGTTGTCCATCCATCCTATCACGATCAGAAAACGTGCCGGCTCCCGAGAATTTGCCTTGAGTGTCCCGATCCAAAGATGAACTGGAGTCTGACTCACCCGTTTC
>JAPOKD010000756.1 GCA_029977825.1 Planctomycetota bacterium
GGCCTGGGCATGTTCCCGCCCAGCAGCCGACACCAAGGTGGTTGCCACATCTTGATGGCCGATGGTGCGGTGATTTTCATCACAGACTCCATCGAAGCAGGGGATCAGAACATTGGTACAGTCCGGCGCTCGCGAACAGGTCCACGCGCACCTGGGGCCCCAAGCCCATACGGACTATGGGGTGCCATGGGCACCCGAGCAGCCAAGGAAACCATCGAAGAGCAACTCAATCAATAGCGTTGTTATCGATTTCCAGGGCCTGAATTAGTGGATTTTTCGGTCGGCACACGCTCACGTGTGCCGGCCGTTTTAGATGGCGGGCTGGATCGGTGCACTGGACTGGAACAAACCAACGAGCCGCCCCGAAAGCAAACATCCGGAACTGAATACATGCAGGACAACTGCCACCTGCGTTTCGGGCGACCTGCTGCCAGCAACGACCGCAGGCCGTGACTCGGGCGTACAAAACTCAAAAAAACGCGAAGCCCTCAGGTCATCATCCCGTACCTCCGGCGATGCGGGATCCCCAGCCACTTCAATGCCAGAAGCCACCGATTGCAAGCTAGCACACATCATTGATCGAATCGATTATCTTATGCGGCAGCAAGTCACATCCCGCACAGCACAGCAGGTAAGTCATGTCCACTGCGAGCAAAGAAATTCAAGCGTTAACAGCAACTCAATTCACAACTCCAGAAAAGTTTCTGAAATTCTGCCAGAACGATGGCAAACCGCATGGCGGCATTATCAATGGACAATCAGTCCGTGGATCAATGAACGCAACATTCGATACGATTGATCCCGGATCCCTGGAAACACTCGCCACCATTTGTGAAATGGGCCAGGACGAGGTTGATGCCGCGGTGATAGCCGGACAGCGTGCGTTTCACGGGAATGGAGTCAATGGCTGGCGCGACATTCCTGTTGAAGAGAAATGCGCATTGATCATGAAACTGGTTGAGCTTTGTGAGCGAGATCGTGATGCTCTACTGGCATGCGAAATTCGCGACGGAGGCAAGGTTTCCGAGTTGGCCGAAGGCGACTTTGCACAAATCAGAGCGACTGCTGAGTACTTCTGTGAAGTCGCGAAACGGATTCCACTGGGGGACGGATCGAAGATGCAGGTCGCAGATAACATCGAGGGCTACACCTACCGTGAACCCTGGGGTGTGGTAGCTGGAATCATTCCGTGGAACTACCCGATAGTTTTGACTTCCTGGTTCATCTTCCCCGCTTTACTGTCAGGTAATTGTGTTCTCATCAAACCTGCCGAGGACACACCTCTGTCAGCGTTGTACATCGGTAAACTCGCAGAAGAAGCGGGTTTCCCGCCAGGAGTGATCAACGTCCTGCCTGGCCGTGGTGAATTGACTGGACAATTCATGGCTGAACACCCAGGCATTCGCTATATCTCATTCACAGGTTCCCCCGGTGTGGGACAACACATCTTACGAACCTGCGACCGCCATGGGACCCGGATGAAACGCGAGATGGGAGGTAACGGAGCTGCCATTGTTCTTGAGGATGCGGATCCTCAAGCCGTGGCTCGCATGATTGGTCGGCACACCAACCAACACTTTGGGCAGACCTGCTGCACAATTCATCGGGTTTTCGTGGCTGACAAGATTGCCGATGATTTCATCGACGCTCAACGAGAGTTCTTTTCGGAACTGAAAATCGGCTATCAGGCAGATGAGGGTACTCAACTGGGTGCCGTGATCAACTCAACCCAACGTTCACGGATTCTGTCAGCACAACAGGACACAGTCACGCGAGGCGGGCAGCCGATTCTTGCTGGCGGTGCGGCCGAAGTTGCAGGCCGGGACGGCTATTACATCAAGCCGGCTATTTACCGTGCATCGCCTGATTTAAACTGTAATCCTGCTGAGGTTTTCCACGCCTTTGCGACGATCTGCCCAGTCACAGATACCGAGCAGGCACTTCAACTCGCCAATAGCACCCCCTACGGCCTGGGCGCAAGTGTGTGGACCAAAGACATATCGCGAGGGGTCGAACTCGCAAAACGCTTCCGCGATGGAACGTGCCAAGTCAATTGCCATAACACGATTGCTTACGGGTTACCCTACGCGGGGCAAGGCATTTCTGGCGGCCCCGGAGCGGGAGTGAATTGCGAAGAAACCTTCACTGATTACACCGAGCTCAAAGCTATCTACGTGGCGGATTACCCCGACTCGTGATTCTCATTGATCCAACGCTGACTTGCGTTCGAGAAAAGACAGTGAACCTCTCTGTCAAAATATGCACTCTTCGATCAAGGGGCCACGGATCAGACTGTGGCCCCGGGAACGGGTGCCTAACTGGGCAGCGACGCAAGACAAGTCTTACGTCGCCTGCTACTTCTTTTCCCAGGAGCAATTGCTAGATGCTATGGCACCTCGTCCTTCCCTTTAAGATCACATTTTGGACGTTGGGCATTCTGCTCGGGATCGCCGTTCTGGCCGCACCAGCCGTCAACAAGAAACGCTCCAGAATTTTCTTGTGGGGCTTCCCAATGGTGTTGGTTGCTTTCATCCCCTCTTGCAGCGTGATCATGCATTTCATGGACAAATCACGCTTTGGGGTTTTTGAATATGATGTGACACAAACGGTCAGTGATCTACGGGTCAAACGGTATCTTCCGCCGGACGCCCGCGAATTGACCGTTGACCGGTTTGCAAGCGGCTATCGGGCACGCTACCTGATTGAATCTGAGTTTCTGGAAAACTGGTTTGACGCGGTCTGGGAGCAATTCGGTGAGTATTCCAAAGAGGGAAAAAGAACTCCTGAATTTATCACACTCACGAAAGATGATTTCGACCAAAACTTTGGCGGGCTGGGCTGGCCGCGTCCGACTGAGGTAGTGTTTTATCAGGGCCCCATTGCCGACAACGGTGCCGGATTCGCAATTTGGTACGACGCGGAAACGGGATTTGCCTATGAGTCGGCAAGCCACTGGTAGCTGCACACGTGACGACTCGTGATCCTGCTCAAGCGAACCAACACAGCAGCGTGCGACATCGGCCTTGAGCAGCACGAAACCGCAGTTTACAGATCAGCAGCTTACTGATCTGCGGCTTACTGATCTGCGGCTTACTGATCTGCGGCTTACTGATCTGCGGCTTACCGATCTGCGGCTTACTGATCAGGAGCTCACTGATCTGCAGGTTACTGATCAGCAATACACCTGTTTACCAACGTACCGACCCCTTCAATCTCAACTTCACACTCGTCGCCTGGTTGAAGAAAAACAGGCGGATTCCGCGCGGCCCCCACGCCCGGCGGAGTGCCTGTAAAGATCAAGTCGCCGGGCAACAGCGTCACGATCTTCGTCAGATGCTCGATCAGACTTGGGATGTCAAAAATCAGCTGGGCGGTCGTGCTATCCTGCACGACTTCACCATTGAGTCGCATTCGCACACGAAGGTTCGACGGGTCGGAGACCTCACTGGAAGTCAC
>JAPOKD010000604.1 GCA_029977825.1 Planctomycetota bacterium
ATGATCGTTACTCCTTTGCTGCTGGCGAATTTCAGTACAGCATCAAGACGTGGCAGAAACTCCTGAAGTCGTGCCACAGCATTTGGGCTGTGGTGATAATCCCAGACATCGCACACAACGATTGCAGTTTCGGCGGGAGGCCATTGTTCATCACGGGGGACTACGCTGAATTGGGAGGGATCGTTTGATGTCGGACGTTGTAACTGCAGTGATACTCCGAGGAGGCCTTCAATATCGGGTGATTCAGCAAGCATGGGGCAAACTGGGATCAGTGGAATAGCTATTGCGAGGATAGCGAACAGGTGATCGGGGATGAGACGGAGGGTGAAGGTTGGCTTTTTCAGCATTGTTTTATCTTCTCGTTGTCTGTGCAGGGGCGGGAATGCCCTTTGCGGGGGGCAAACCCGTGTTTCACATGATAACAGTCGTGAAACAGTTGCTGTTCGTCTCTGTTGCCGCGAAATTTCCGTTCCGCTCAAAACGGTCTAGCGATTAATGGCAGTCACGTGTTACAGACAGATCCAACATTTCACTTTTGATTGAGGCTGCTGTTGACTGTTGATACCAATCTGTCCCGCTACTGCGATTGGCCGTGTAAAACCCTGATTTGGGTCGCATGCGTCTTGATTGTTGTGTGTACAGGCTGCGTCCGACGGCGGATGACGGTTCGGACCAGTCCTCCTGGTGCTACGGTTTCCATTGACAATCAAGTGATCGGTACCAGTCCTGCTGCCACGAGTTTCGTGCATTATGGCACTCGCGAGTTTCGGATCGAAAAGGATGGGTATCGTACTGAGGTGATACGGCGGAAGATCAAGCCACCGTGGTACGAGTGGCCAGGAATCGATTTTTTCTCGGAAACATTGTGGCCCGGTGAACTGCGTGATGAGCGTATCATAGACGTGCAACTTGCACCCAAAGAACTTGAGCCGGCAGAAGATCTGATGAATCGCGCAGATGCACTGCGTAATCAGTCCAAAGCCGGAATCGTCACTGCACCTCCTTGATCTGCTGAATATGTGGTATTCGAAAACGAGCGTTTTTCTTGCGCCCGTTTTGATTTTGGCGTTTTTTGCGCCGTCGCTGGTTGGCTTGGATAGTCTGGCCTTCCGTGATGTGGCGTTTTTTTACACGCCACTGTACGACTATGTGGCCGAACGCTGCAGCGAGTCGTGGTTGCCACTCTGGAATCCTCTGGATCAGACCGGGATACCGTTGGTTGGCGAAACGACGACCGCGGTATTGTATCCGCTTCGTTATCTGATCTTTTCTTTGCCAGTCTCGCCTGAGTCGGCCATGGCCTGGTACGTGGCGTTGCATTTGATCATTGCATCCATGGCAGCAAGATTACTGGCTCGTTGGACCAGTTGCCGGCCCCTGGGTCTCGCAATCGCTTCCTTATTGTACCCGCTGTCGGGCTCCGTCCTTTTTCTGTACACCAATCCTCCGTTCCTGGTGGGGGCTGCGTGGTTGCCGATTGCATTGGGAGCAATGCTGGTTCCCAGGGCTGGCGGTCGTGTTTTTCGAATCATCGTCGCAGGCACAGCAATGGCCATGATGATTCTCGGTGGCGATCCGCAGTCAGCATTGCATGTGATGCTGGTGGTCTTTGCGGTTGGGCTAGTGAGTCTAGCCAAGCGATCGCTCGATCGAAGCGATCTGGCAGTGTTCTTTGGTGTCCCACTGCTCGCCGCTATCCTTTCAGCACCGCAGTTGATGGCATCCATCAGTTGGAGCCAGCAGAGCGAACGGTTGCAAAATGTGACGAATGAATCGTGGCTTGAACCGCCGGCGTTGAATGGGACGCGTTCGCAGGCATTCCAGTACTCATTGCCGCCGTGGCATCTTGCTGAAGTGGTGACTCCCAATGCGTTTGGATCCTTTCTACCCGCCAATCAACGATTCAGTCGTTTGTGGCCCGGCGATGGGCGTGCTTGGACGCCGTCGATTTACATGGGCGTTGTTACCTTCCTCGCCTTGTGGGTGCGCTTGCGTTTTCGACATGAGCGTTTTCGTGGACCATGGCTGGCACTCTGTGGCATTTCGTTTTTATTGACCCTTGGACATTTTGGTTTGGTCTGGTTGGTCCAGTCAGGAACGGGGAGTCTGCTGAATTACGATAGTGCCATTGGCGGCCCTTACTGGTTTCTGTACCACTTTCTGCCAGGTTATGATTCGTTTCGCTATCCCACCAAGTGGTTGCCGTTCTTCGCGCTGGCTGCGACCCTGGTGACAGCGCAAGTGTTCGATCGTCTCTTTGATGAGCGTGACCCGATTCTGGTTTCCCGAGTTGCGATTTCAGCGTTGCGTCTCGCGGGCGTGACGCTCTGTGCGATGATCGGAATTCAAATATACAGATGGATCTTTTCTGATGATTTGAGTCTCATGCCACAGACTGGCGATTCCTGGTGGGGCCCCATCAACGTGCTGGGAGGATTGTCGCAAGTGACGACTTCTCTGTGCCAGACAATTTTTGTTTTAATTGCCATTTCAATGATCTTGAGGTTTCTTGCCCGATGCAAGGAAAACTGCAGTCATTGGGTACTCGTTGCGACTGCCGTCGTCTGTCTGGATTTGGGGATCAGTGGTCGTGCGCTGGTCCATCAGGTTTCCAGAGCAGAGGTCAAAGAAGCTGTGCTGGCTATGGGCAAACCAGAAGGGCCTGAGCAGAGCCGTTGGATGCGAACCAGAACAGGGTCGGGTTGGCCGACAAAGTGGAGTCAAAGTAGCAGTGATGAGCGTCTGCTGGAAGTTGAAGCCAGCAGTCGAGTGGCTTGGTTTGGCCGTTGGCATCTTGCTGACCGGGTTCATATGCTGAACAACATGGTCTCCATTCGTAGTCGGAATGTTGCTGTTTTCTGGCAGGCGATCAATCAGATGACTTCCGATCTGGACACGGAGGAGCAAGTGCGGTTGTGGCAGTCGCTGCAAGCATGGTTGGCCGTCGAAGGTTCCGTTCATGCTTCTGATCGAGTTGACTCGATCAATTTACGAGGCAGGAATTTGAACTTCGTAGAGATGTCCTCACGCTATCAACGACAAGAAAGTGATTTGAATGCCTATCAGACCTGGGAATTCTCTTCCAAACAACTATCTGCAGCCATTTTGATGGATCGATTCCAGCAGGCAGGATTTCTGATTGATGAAGATGGTGAGCGTGATCTGAAACGTCAGAGTCCTGTCATTCATCGGGTGGCTGATTCTCAAGCCACAGCGTTGGACAGCAAGTGGGAGCCTCTGCAGTCGGCTCTTGATCCAAGCTTGTTCTGGAAAGCGAAACGATTGCAGCAAAAACCGGAGTCTGCAGTCTACCAGGTGCAAGCAGAAACTCCCGTGCTGATTACACGACCCACGATTCAGGATGGCAATTGGCACGCACGTTTTGCATCCGTCGAACCGGACGCCGTTTGGTCGGAGTCTGATCGTGGATCATGGCGAGCAGGGAAGGTGCACGGCGTTGATGGGATCACTCAGGGGGTGATTCTTCCGCCTGGCCAGTGGTGGGTGGAATTCTATTATCAACCTTGGTGGTTGCCTGCGTCGCTGATCACGTTTCTCACCGGTTGGCTTGCCACCATCAGTTGCTTCATTCTTTGCCGAAAAGATGCTGCGGCCACTGTCCGTGACGCTCCAGTTCCAACAGCAACTGCTTCGTGCTAATGCCGCCCTTGGCACTGTATCCTTGCAGTTTGCCTGAAGTGGAAACAACGCGATGACATGGAATCACCAGCAGAATCCGGTTCCGCGACATGGCAGCACCGACGGCACGACTCGCTCTCTCATTACCAGCCAGTGTTGCAAGTTCTTTGTAGGTGATTGTTGTGCCGAATGGGATCGTGAGGCAGTGGTCGTAAACCTGCCCCGCGAAGGGGGGCCAGCCAGTGCGGTCCAGTGCAACATCATGCCAGGGAACGTCTTTGCCTTTGAAATAGAGTTGCAGCATTGTATCGAGCATACTGCCCTGCTCGTCTGGAACCAGAGTGGCTTGTCTGGCGTGGTCCTTTGCTGGAGGTTCCCAACTGAGTTGCTGGAGTCCTCGGGTTGTCCAGTGTGACCAAAGTGGACCCAGTGGGCTGGAGTGCTGCCGTATCAACACGTTCTGAATGCTTGGCTTTGATGCTTTCGATAGCGGCATGAGAACCAATCCTTCTCACTTGCCGATACAGAAC
>JAPOKD010000862.1 GCA_029977825.1 Planctomycetota bacterium
GGTTGGACGAGAAAGGACCCGGCGTTTGCGGTGGGTCATGGACTTCACTGGATTGCGTTCCCTGGCCTTCAAGCCCATTCGCGGTCTCAGCAAAGGAATGCGACAAAGGCTATGCCTGGGGCGAGCCCTGATCCATGACCCCGCTGTTCTGATTCTTGATGAACCCGCAGCAGGGCTGGATCCACGGGCAAGGATCGATTTACGAAACATCATTCGCTCTCTGGCAGCCGAAAACAAGACGATCCTGATCAGCAGTCACATCCTTACAGAATTGGCAGAAATGTGCGATCGCGTCGGCATTCTGGAGCAGGGAAAACTGCTAGCAACAGGAACTGTTGACGAAATTCGAAACGGTCTCAGGCAGTCCCGCGAAATCAACATTCGAGTTGCTGATGATACTGAAAAATCGCTTTCAATTCTGAAATCGATGGAAGAAGTGACGCTTAAATCGGTCAACGGACAACTAATTCAAATCGAAATTTCCAAGGGTGATCAAAGTCAAATCGCGATCCTCCGGAAACTGGTTCACGGCGAGGTGGAACTACTCGAGTTTTCCGCGCGGGGTGAATCCCTGGAAGACGTTTTCTTGCAAGTTACGCAGGGGCATGTGCAATGACTACGGAGCCGGTCGAATCCCAACAAGCTGGAACGGAGGACGGCAGCGAGACCAATAGCTCTGGTGATACATTCCCCTATCATCCACTGGCTTGTGACGTCGACGAAACAGGCCCCTGGGGATTCATTGATCGTTCCAGTCGCCGCGCTGCAGAATGGCTAAACCCCATCCTGATCAAGGAGGCCCGCCAGTCTTTGAAAAGTCGACAATTCATTGTCACCTTCTTTCTCCTGCTGGTCACATCATGCTGCTGGACCGTTATCGGTGTCGTGATAAATACCCCGAACGTCTATTATCTGCCGACTGGCGGTTCAATGATGATCGGATATTATTTCGTGCTCGCGGTTCCGGTAATGGGAATGGTCCCGCTGGCTGCCCAGCGTTCTCTCGCTGCTGAAATCGATGATTCAACTTTCGAGATGCTCTCCATCACGAATTTGACGGCGTTTCGAATCGTAATGGGCAAACTAAACAGCAGCGTCCTGCAAATGCTGATTTATTTTGCCGCGGTCGTTCCCTGCCTCGCCTTCACGTTTTTGTTGCGTGGTGTTGACCTGCTGAGCATTGTGGTCGTTGTGGTTCTTGTTGCGACGGTGTCACTGCTGGTGACAACCTTTGCTTTGATGCTGGCAACCGTTACTTCCAGCCGTGCGGGACAAACAATTTCCATACTAGTGACCATGGTGGTCATTCTTGCGGCACAGTTCACATGCGGCACCCTTGCCTTGCAAGGCATACTGACGTCGAACATCAGCCTTACGCTTGAGGAATTACCACCGCTAGCTACCTTCCTAGTGATGTCGGTTTCCTTCATGGCTCTTTTTGTCAAAGCGGCTGCAGCTCGAATCGCACCAGTGACAGAAAATCGCTCCACAGGCCTTCGCTATTTGATGTTTCTCCAGCAACTAATCTGGGTGGGATGCATCGGGATGCTGACGTTGTTCTACAAGGACTACGAGATCATGGTTTTCGGCATTGTCAGTCTGGGTGCGTATTGGCTGCTTATGGGCACACTGATGCTGACGGAATCACCTGAACTCAGCCCGCGCGTACAACGCGGATTGCCGAACACACTCTTGGGGCGAGCCTTTTTGACATGGTTCAATCCTGGCCCTGGAACGGGTTTCGTTTATGCGGTAGCGTCAGGGATCGCAGGTGCATCTGTTTTGGGAGTTTTCAGCTTTCTCACACGCATTACCCCCAGCCTTGTCCCCTCCCTTATAACCCTGATTGTGATTGGTTATTTGACCGGCTTTCTCGGAACCGTCCGCTTGATCGCCATGCCCTTGTGTCGTCGATTCGGCAGAAAGCTTTCGATCACACTCGGAACATTGTTCGGCGTCATGAGTCTGGCTCTCATGTCGCCGTCGATCATCACGGTACTGATGACGGGTTCGATGTCAAACACTTACGGCACGATCCATGCATTGAATTGGGTGTTTACACTTGTGGAAGTCGTAGATCGGAGAACCTTCCAGCTTCCCATCGCCTATTTGATCCTGTTGACTGGCGCGATCATAGGCATTGTCAACCTGGCCCTACTCTTCCGCGAGTTTGATTATCGAAAAATTGAAGTACCCAAGCGGGTCCAACAGGATCGCCAAAACAAATAAGCCCCCGACCTGCTCCTTCGAAATGATTCGGAACCCAAACTCATCCCAACCGGGATGGATCCGTTTAGTCATCAACTGACTCGTTAGCGTTTTCTGCCCCGCAGACGCCTGCATGCACTCTTCCCCGCACGCGTCTGCATGCACAGAGAACCAAAGCACTCAAAAGGTCCTCTCCTCCGCGGCTACGTTAACCAAGTGGTTCGATGGTGATCAAAACCAGACGTTCTGCTCAACTTGTACTTTACTGGACCACGGAATGGCAGTTGCCCAAGCATCGCTCTCCCTCACACCCTGCTTCAACAAACCGTTGAGCGTGTTTTTTCCGATACCCTGTTCCACGGGCAGCCGCCACATCAGGCCTTTGTGTCATACCAGGAGAGCCCCAACGACTAGCCAAGCCTGCCTGCAAATCAATGCGTTGAAAAATGCGATTGGTTAAATCAGTGCGACTGTTTACGTCATCGCTTCGATCACTTCCTGGGGCGGCGTTTTTCCAACCATGGTTGCTCTGGTGATTTTGCCGGATCCTGTTTGTACCAATCCGGCACTGGGAACCATCTGAGCGAACTGACCCTTTCGTACGTTTCCCACACTTGCCCAGCTTCCGGGTCTGTCTGTCGCAAACCCCCTGTTCTTGTGAGGTACTGCGCCAGCGTGTTCGACAACTCTGCCTGAACTGAGCTCACTTTAGGGTCGCCTGCCAGGTTTTTCAAACAGTCGGGGTCGTCCCGGATATCAA
>JAPOKD010000987.1 GCA_029977825.1 Planctomycetota bacterium
AATTTCTGTCTTTGTCTGTTTGTAAGGTATGCCACTCACCTGTATTCCTGTAATGCATGCCTTGCGGTTGATGGATTCAAACAACCTAATGTTGTTGTGATCTTGGCAGATGATCAGGGTTGGGGAGACCTCAGCCTGCATGGCAATTCGAATCTATCCACGCCCAACATTGACGCATTGGCCCGTGATGGCGCGGAGATTGATCGCTTCTATGTCTGTGCTGTTTGTTCACCAACCCGAGCGGAGTTTCTGACAGGCAGATACCACAATCGGTTGGGCGTTTACAGCACATCGGCTGGTGGTGAACGCTTTAACTCTGACGAGCAGACAATAGCCGAGGTTTTTCGTGAGGGTGGTTATGCCACTGGATGCTATGGGAAGTGGCATAGCGGAATGCAGCACCCCTACCATCCCAACGCCCGTGGTTTTGATGACTATTACGGTTTTTGTAGTGGGCATTGGGGTCACTACTTTTCACCCATGCTGGAACATAACGGTCGCCTTGTGAAAGGTGATGGTTTCATTGTCGATGATTTGACTGATCGCACGATTCAGTTTATCGACTCGCATCGCGATCAGCCGTTTTTTGTTTACCTTGCTCTGAATACGCCGCATTCACCCATGCAGGTGCCCAACCAGTACTGGAAAAAATTTGCGGACAAGAAAATTGTGCCGGATCCTGAGGTGGCCAATGCAAAGAAAGAAAAACTGGAGCATACGCGGGCTGCTCTGGCGATGTGTGAAAATATTGACACCAACGTGGGACGATTGATCCAGCATCTAGACAGAATTGGAGTCGGAGAAGACACCATCGTTATTTACTTTTCAGACAATGGCCCCAATGGCTCGCGTTTCAACGCTGGAATGCGAGGACGAAAAGGGTCTACTAATGAAGGTGGGTTGCGGTCGCCTTGCCTGATTCGATATCCGCGTTGTATTGAACCGGGGACCAGGGTCAATCGTATTGCAGGCGCGATCGATTTATTACCGACCCTCGCAGACTTTGCTGGAATCAAATTCGATGCTCCGAAGCCTCTTGATGGAAAATCCATCATGCCATTGTTGACTGGGGACGCAGGAAATTGGGAATCTCGCGTGATGTTCAGTACGTGGAATAAGAAAGCCACTGTTCGTGACGATCGCTACCGCCTGCATTTGAATGGACCCTTGTATGACATTATCAACGATCCTCGTGAGAAGAGGGATTTGAGGGAACAAAAGCCAGAGGTGGCGAAGAGACTGCAGAAAGAGCTAGATGCCTGGCTGGCTGAAACCTCGATGAAGTCCAGTCGAGATACAGCCAAGCGACCCATCACTCTGGCTCATCCAGACGCAAAGTACACTCAATTGCCATCGCGAGATGCTCATGCTCTGGGTGGCGTTCGACGTAGTAATCGTTTTCCAAACTGCACTTTCATGACGAATTGGAAAACGCCGGAGGATACGATTACCTGGGATGTTGAGGTTTTGGGTAGTGGGAAATACGAGGTTCAGATGTACTACGCGTGCAAGCAGGACGATGTCGGATCGAAACTCGAGCTTACCATTGGTGATGAAAAAATTGAAAAAACGATTGAAGTTGCAAATGAAGTCCCATTGATCGGAGCCGCTGAAGATCGCTTCCCACGCGTTGAGGGTTATGTACGTGATTGGCGACCGATGACGCTCGGTGTTGTACATCTTGAGCCGGGTAAGAGAACGCTGACGTTGCGAGCTCGGGAGGTCGCAGGTGCAGAGGTTGCTGATATGCGATTGCTTATGTTTCGACGTTTGGATACCCCTGAAACCGCTGGTACATCGGGAAAATAGGACAGTCGCTACACAGCAAGCTTCCTGCAAGTGTTTTCAGTTCGTCTTCGGGTGTTAAACTGTGACGAATTTGCCGTTTGGCGAATTGTGCTGGCCGACTGGAGCCCTGTGTGTGGTCGGAAAAACTGTGCTGATCGGTACGAGTGTGACGATCTAACCCAACTGTCAGCGAGAAGATCATTGCTCAGAAAGGACAGGTCCCTTTGGTCAGTGCCAGGTGATGTACTTCACT
>JAPOKD010000027.1 GCA_029977825.1 Planctomycetota bacterium
AATCCCGACATTGAAACATCCGCTGCGCCCACCCTCAACGTGCCATTGGATACAACGAATGCATCGAGCGAAAATGGTTCCGATAGTGAATCCTTCGAGGAAGCAACGGAGGGCACAAGCCCATCACCACCAACGCTTTTGGCGGCACCCCTGCGAGGAGGCAGCATATCATTGCAAGCTGCATCAGTGGAAACGGCTGGTGAATTACCAGGTATAGGTGAGAACGGCATTACCAGATCCATTTTCACCCTCTCTGAGGCCTTTGAAAGCGAAGATATTTATCAGACTACGGCACGTGCCGAATCACGGATTCGCAGCAGTGTTGCAAAGTCATTTGATGGCACCACTCCTGCCACACTGTCGACAATTCAAGCCATTGACGCAGCATTGATTGCTGAACACGGCGCTTTGTGGAGCCAATTGGACACGCAACGAGAGCACATGGAATCACAAATCCATGGTGACCTCATCATCGTGGGCGCGGCTGGCGCGGCCGCCTCTGGATTCACCGTTGGATTCATTGCGTGGGCCTTCCGCGCTGGCTTTCTGGCTTCCGGACTGCTCGCCCAACTGCCCGCATGGAAAGCCATGGACCCAACACTGATCATGCAAGGATTTGAAGGCTTCACGGGAGCAGGCAGTGATGATCCGGACTCCGAAACACTTGAAGAAATGATGGATCGTCAAGGCCAAGCCTTTGACACGAACTAGCACGCCACCCGCGCACCGCACAACGCAGGTAGACCATGTCCAATATTCTAAAACATATTCCGATCCGTATCCGAATCTCCATCGGTTTGGTGGGCTTGATGACCGGTACCATCCTACTTGCGAGCGCGATTGGTTTTCTGCCGAATCCACAAGCCGAGCTAGTGCGAGGGCGAGCCAAGCTCTGCGAAGCAATGGCCATCAGTGGGACAGCAATGGCGTCCTCTCGAAATCCGGAAGCTCTCGACTTGATGCTGGAATCAATCGTCAACCGTGACACCGAAGTACAATCGATCGGCATGCGATTGGAGTCGGGACAGCTGTTGACCTTCTCAGGCCCCCACAAAGAACAGTGGGATCCCACGTCTACTGACTCGACAATTCAAATGTCAGTACCCATCTACCGCTTTGGTGAACCTTACGCACAGTTAGAAGTAGCCTTCACACCAATTGGCGGGCTGTTTGGACTCAACTACTGGTCCCCTGCGTGGCTCCTTGTTTTGATGGTACCAGCATGCCTGATCCAATTCTCCGTCTTTCTCCGCAAAACACTTGAATCACTGGACCCCACATCAGCAGTTCCGCAGCATGTTCAGGGCGCCCTGGATTCACTTTCAGTGGGTCTTCTTTTGATTGACTCCCGTGGCAGAGTGCTCTTTGCAAACCGGCTATTCATCGAGACGGTAAAACTGAAGCCGGGCAAGCTTATCGGACAACATGCATCCAGAATGCCTTGGACACGGGCAGAGTCAGACAATCTCTTTCCGTGGCAGGAGTCAGCACAGTCGAACTCGATTGTCACCGGCCGAATCCTGCACTATCCCTGTGGCGACCGACGTCTCACCTTCAGTGTCAACTGCACACCGATCCTGCAACAGGGATACATGGTCACATTCGAAGACATTACGGTTCTCGAAGAAAATAAAGTCGAATTGGCGAAGGCCAGAGATGAAGCACAACTTGCCAATGAATCAAAAAGTAATTTCTTGGCCAACATGAGTCATGAGATCCGTACCCCGATGAATGCAATTCTCGGCTTCACAGAAGTGCTGCGCCGGAACATTGAGTCAGACGAATCCAAACGTCGACATCATCTGAACACCATTCATTCCAGTGGTACGCATCTCCTCGGTCTGATTAACGATATTTTGGACCTGTCCAAGGTCGAGGCAGACCGCCTGGAGGTAGAATCAATCAGTTGTTCGGTATCCGAAGTAATCGCAGATGTCGCAAATGTAATGCAGGTCAAGGCGGAGGAAAAAGGCATCACACTTGATTACTGTTTTGAAAACCCGATTCCTGCCGAGATCGAAAGTGATCCAGGACGCATCCGCCAAATCCTTACCAACCTGGTTGGAAATGCCGTCAAGTTCACAACCGAGGGCGGCGTGCGCATTGTCACCGACTTCGAAGATAACGGGCACGGTTCAAAACTGTTGATTCACGTTGTTGATACAGGCATTGGCATGTCGGAGTCCGCTGCAGCGAAAATATTTGATCCATTCTCACAAGCTGATGCGAGCGTTACTCGTCGCTTTGGTGGTACAGGCTTGGGGCTATCGATAAGCAAACGTTTTGCGGAAGCGCTGGGAGGTGGTGTCTCTGTGACCAGTGAAGAGGGCGTTGGAAGCGTTTTTACCCTGGAATTGAAAGCAGGACGTGTCAAGGGCATTCCGCTAATCATGCCCACTCGGGAGAGCCTCGAAGCCGATCTGCAATCACATGAGCACATTTCAATCTCCTTGCCTGACCTATGCGTCCTTGTTGTTGATGATGGGCGAGAAAATCGGGAACTCATCGGTGTCTTGCTTGAAGAAGTAGGAGCGACTTTTGCGACCGCTGAAAATGGTGAGGAGGCTATCGCGCTGGCGAATACCCGCCACTGGGATGTCATTCTGATGGATGTACAAATGCCCGTGCTCGATGGCAATTCCGCAACCCGCCAACTTCGCAAACAAGGTTACTCAAAACCCATCTATGCGCTCACGGCACACGCGATGCAGACAGCAATTGAGGAATCGCTTGAAGCGGGTTGTGATGGCGTTTTAACTAAACCGATCGACTTTGACCTGCTCATTCAGACACTTGCCAAAATCGCGGGTGTTGACGTGAATCAATCGCCTTCAAAAAAGGCACAACGATCTTCGAAAACAGTACCAACGAGTGCCACAACAATGCACGCCGACAAACAACCCATCTACTCAACCCTACCCATGAACAAGGCAAAATTCCGCGACATCGTAGAGAGATTCGTCGAATGTCTCGACGAACGCTTCGAACGGATCGAGCAGACCATCGAGCGCGGAAATTTCGAGGAACTTGCTGATCTGGGGCATTGGCTCAAGGGAGCGAGTGGGAACTGTGGTTTCTCGCAGATTTCCACCGCCGGAATGAAACTGGAGGAAACTGCCAGAAATCATGACCGTACAGCAAGCAATCAAACGCTTCGTGAATTGCGGGAAATGAAAGACAGGATCGTTGTTCAAGAACCGGATTTTGCAGCTTCTGGAGTCTGAGCCCAGAGCTCGGCGAACATTTGCAACTGGAATTTTCGGCATCACCGTTAAAAACCACAAGGGAGCTGAAAAGGCAGGAGTTCCTGCGTCCACCCGCGCGTCCGACTGGGATCCATAACCTACCGTTTGAATACAACATGGACTGCCCCTGGAAATTGAAGCATGAACAACCTGAACGATCAAATGGAACTGATGGCCGAGACCTGTGAGCAGGGTCTCAATCTTGTTGCCTCCTCTGTCCGATCGCCCACCAACGACGAGAACTGCACGCCTCGAGATGCGTGCGTCATGATCATCGATGATGAGAACATCAACATCGAAATCGTCAAAGCCTATCTGGAGGAAGAGGGTTTCGAAAATCTGGTCGCGACGACCCAAGCTTCCAAAGCCATGGATATGCTTCGCGAGCACAAACCGGACATCGTTCTGCTAGACATCAAGATGCCCGAAATATCGGGACTCGAGTTGCTCCGCATGATGCGACGCGACCGTGACATGATGATGATACCTGCAATCGTCCTGACGGCAGCCAATGACCCACAAGTCAAACTTCAGGCTCTCAGACTCGGTGCCTCCGACTTTCTGGCCAAGCCTGTCGATCCTAGTGAACTGACGCTGAGGCTGGAGAACGTATTGGCAGTGAAAGCCTATCAGGATCATCTGGCCGATTACTCGGAAAAACTTGAACAGCAAGTCCGAATCCGTACCGAAGAGTTAGTGCATTCACGTCAGGAAGCTATCCACTGCTTGGCACGTGCAGGCGAGTTTCGTGACGATGATACGGGAAGACACGTCACCCGCGTTGGTCGCTATGCAGCGATGATTGCAGCAGAACTTGGTTTCCCACAGGCAGCAATTGACCTCATTGAACAGGCAGCACAGTTGCACGATGTGGGAAAAATTGGCATTCCAGATGCGATCCTGCACAAACCCGGAAAACTCGATCCACAAGAATTTGAAATCATTCAGGAACACTGCAACATTGGCCGACGGATCATTAATCCCCTCAGCCACGAAGAATCCATCCGCCTGAAAACACACACATCGGTTGGGCTCCAAATCATGGGATCCACCAACTCACCTGTTCTTCGGTTGGCTGCCGTCATTGCTGCAACACATCACGAAAAGTGGGATGGATCAGGATACCCCAAAGGCTTGGCGGGCAATGCAATTCCGATTGAAGGCAGAATCGTTGCAGTTGCTGATGTATTTGATGCACTTAGCTCAGCAAGACCCTACAAAGAAGCATTTCCAATCGACCGGTGCCTGAAAATTCTGATCGATAGCCGGGGGAAGCATTTCGACCCGCGAGTGCTCGATGCGTTTCTCCGTAGAAAAGAAGAGGCGATCCGCGTACGCGAAGATTACGTCGATTTTGAGCGTGACGATATTCTGTAAGATTTCGTCACACCCCAGACGATGAATCAGGCGATGTGATGATTTCACATATCGCGTGTTACATCCAGCATGCTTCCGAATTCAGGCTTACCCCTCCCGAATTTTCTGAACATGAATTTCCGGGGCTGAGTGCAAACCACCAGCAGCTGTTTCAGCAGGACTCAGTAACCTCCGCCTTCAGTTGCGGAGAACTCACCGTAAACGGGCAAGTGACTGGTCACTGTCTCCGCTTCAGCAAGATTCAAGTTGAAGGTACCCAGGTAATCAAAGACGCCACCACGCCCCATGTATTCTGTCGTTGAGTTCGCATCAAGTAACAGATTGCTGGTTTGGTAGCGTCCAAAAATATCGGTGGGGCGGTTCCGCACCGTGGCTTTGACCGACTTACTTGTCAAGGTTGGAAGCAGGTACGCGTCATCGGCTTGCAACAATCCTGCCATCACAAGATCATCTTCCCGCCTGCCATCACCCCGAATTGCCTGAATGATCTTGGGTAGAAGAGCAACCTCCTTTGGAGCTCTCGCAAGATCAACGCGAATATTCACGAACGAGAAAGTCCATGCTTGTCCCGGTAATCCTTGGGCTGCCCGGAACCACGCAACCAGCGGATCAAAGGTCATCTGATTATCTGGATCATCAAGTGTGTAAGTCTGTCTGCGGTCAACGACCACTCGAGCGGTATCAAAGATAAACGCGAGTTGCTCAGGACGATCCGCTGGGCCAGTCGGCGGCCCCACCACAAAATCATATCGACCATCCCCTTGATTGATGGCCTCGACCAACCGAGGAATCAGATCTCTTTCAATGGATGCGATTTGCTGAAGGGCAATCACATCGAACTGCCGCACCACACGAGCGACGTTCTGCTTTGCTGAAGGATTTGCAAGCTTGGTAGGACCAAACCCGTCCAGCGCCCACGAAGCGATTTTCAGACCGGTTGTGCTGGGTGCTGGCGCGGCCGCGAAGGAGTTCAAATCCGCTTGCTCAGTCACCGAGAAATCAGCGGCAGCCACACGCTGACTGGGTGCAGGACGCGGTGTTTGACTCGCGGAATCAGCCGCTTCGACGAAGGACGGAACATCTGTGTACGAGATATACTGCCCGGAACTCTCATTGCCCTGCTTGGATGAAACAGATACCTCGTCGAGGCCATCAATCCGAAAATTGTGGAGAAAGTACCAACCACCACCAACCAGCAGCAGTACAACTGCAGCCAATTGAATCGGATTACCACGATCAGACTCCACCATCATTCTGCCACTGCCAGACCCACGGGTGTACCAAGTTAAGCGGCAGTCACGAACCCGATTTTCCCGACAGCCTCCTCATGTGGCATCGAACCGCTGACAGTACAATCGTGAATTCAGTAGGTCGTTTAACGGAATTAGACCGACGCGAGAAGTTGTGATCATCGTGGAACATGCAACCCTCAACCTCCTCAGAATCGAGTCAGGCCGTCTGAATTGCCCGACCCGAATAATGGGGAGTTCAGTCATGATTCAGGGGAAACGGCAGACTCTGGTGCTGGGAAACGACGCCTGTCAGCAGAAAGATGGGGTTCACCATGTCAAAATCACTCCCCCATTCCTGACTTTTCTGTACAAGCTCGGTATTCTTATCAGAAGAATGCAGTGTGTTATCTGCACCCGTCTCAGTCTCCAACTTTTACAGACATCCCCGTGAGTGAAGCCATCCAAGTCGAAGTCCCTACAGTCGGTGAATCCATCAGCGAAGTACAAATTGGCCAATGGTTGAAGGCAGAGGGGGATTGGGTCAATTCAGGAGAAGATCTTGTCGAGATTGAAACCGAAAAAGCCTCGGTACAAATCCCGGCCCCAGCATCTGGATTTCTTCGAAATATCAGTAAACAGGAAGAGGAATTCGCAAACGTCGGGGACGTCATCGCAGCCATTGAGCCTGGTGAAAAGCCGGCCGAGGCAGCAGGCGGGACGTCAAACTCCGGTTCAGCAGCAACCGGTAATCCTGACACCAGTAAAACAGAATCCAGTGGCTTTGTGATGCCAGCCGCCCAGCGACTGTTGGATGAACACGGTCTATCTGCCAATCAGGTTCCAGCTCGTGGTCCGGGCGGACGACTTTTGAAAGAAGATGTTCTGGCGTTTGTTCGGGAACAGGAAACAAAAACGACCTTACCGACACCATCGCCCGCCGGCAACGAAACCAGTCTGGTCACCAATGACAGCGAATTGCGGAGTGAAGAGATAAAACCACTCAGCATGTTGCGTCGTACCATAGCAGCACGACTTGTGGAGGCCCAGCAAACCGCTGCGTTGCTCACCACATTCAATGAAATTGACATGGATCCTGTCATGAAGATCCGCAAAAAGTACAAAGATCAATTTCTGGAAAGACACGGCGTCAAACTTGGCTTCATGTCATTCTTCGCCAAGGCAGCGGTCGAGGCACTACGACGTTATCCCGCAGTGAATGCAGAGATCCGTGGCGATGATGTTGTATATCGTCACTACCAGGATATTGGAGTAGCGATTGGTGGCGGTAAGGGTCTTGTAGTCCCCGTCCTGCGAAATGTTGAACGAATGTCATTCGCTGACGTAGAACAATCGATTGGCAACTTCGCCCGACAGGCCGGTGAAAACCGGCTGCAACCGACGGATCTCATCGGTGGCACGTTCACCATCAGTAATGGCGGTGTCTACGGATCTCTATTGAGCACTCCGATTGTAAACCCACCTCAAAGTGGAATTCTTGGATTGCACTCCATCCAACAACGTCCGGTCGCAATCGATGGCAATGTAGTCATACGTCCGATGATGTATGTGGCATTGACGTATGATCACCGGATTGTAGATGGCCGAGAGGCCGTTGGGTTTCTGAAGACCATCAAGGATGTGATTGAAGACCCAGCGCGTCTGTTTCTGGAACTATAATCACACGTTGGCATCCCGCGGTATGCCAGCAAGTGAAAGCGTGCAAAGGACGGCGTGATGATGCAGCGGGGATACCTTCCCCGACTGCTGGTCTCAGCTGCTTACGATACACGATCCTCCCTTCTCAGGAAAATGTGATGCGTTATCTCATACCCCTTGGCGTTCTGCTCGTTGTCTGCAGCTTGGGCTTTGCCGTGGAACCCGCTGCAGGTGATGGGGATCGACTTGCAGAAATCTACTTTGCCAATCAGACAGCGGAAATTACAAACCAGACCTTCGCCGAGATCAATTCACTCAGCGACTGGACAGAACGCCGTGATCAATACCACGACCAGCTACTGGAAATGCTGGGGCTCGATCCATTTCCGGAGCGCACTCCACTCAATGCAACAATCACGGGCTCAGTCGAAAACGACGGTGTGATCGCTGAGCGTCTTCAATTCCAGTCGAGCCCCGGTCTTTACGTTACCGGTAATTTCTATCGACCCACAAAGCAGGAAGGACCACTCCCAGCGATTCTTTACGTATGTGGCCATGGGCGCGTAAAACGCAATGGAGTGAGTTTAGGAAACAAAACGCACTACCAACATCATGGTGCATGGTTTGCGAGAAATGGGTACGTCTGTCTTACGATTGACACGATCCAGCTCGGTGAAATCGAAGGCATCCACCACGGGACCTACCGTGAAAAAATGTGGTGGTGGAATAATCGAGGCTACACACCAGCGGGGGTCGAGGCTTGGAATTGTGTTCGCGCACTGGACTACCTGCAATCACGTGATGAAGTTGATGGCGACCGAATCGGCGTCACTGGCCGAAGCGGCGGCGGTGCCTACTCATGGTGGATTGCGGCGATCGATGAACGCATCAAGGTGGCTGTCCCGGTCGCAGGAATCACCAGCTTGAAAAATCATGTTGTTGATGGCTGCGTTGAGGGACATTGCGATTGCATGTACATGGTCAACACTTATCGTTGGGACTATCCAATGGTTGCTGCCCTCGTGGCACCGCGGCCTTTACTCATCTCGAATACGGACAAAGATCGCATTTTTCCACTGGATGGAGTGGTTGATGTGTACACGCGAACCAGGAAAATTTATGAACTCTACGGGGCCAATGACAAACTTGGCCTGCATATCACGGAAGGTCCGCACAAGGACACACAAGAACTTCGCGTACATGCTTTTCGATGGCTCAATCGTTATCTGCGAGATGATGAGTCTCTGATCACCTCGGCCGCAACACCACTTTTTGATCAGGAAGATTTAAAGGTCTTTACAGAATTACCCTCCGACGAAAACGTCACTTCTATCCACGAGACGTTTGTCCCAGCTGTGGGTACAGACAACCTCCCGACAGCCGTGGCACCAGCTAGAAAACTGGACGAAACAACAACCCGACTGATACGACAAAAGTGCTTTGGAGGATGGCCAACTGTTGAGGACAACATTAACACGAGTCTGGTTGCCAAAGCTTCCAGAGCAAACACCAGTGTACGAGTGATTGATTTCACCAGTCAGAGTCCTTACCGCCTCCGCATGTATCTGGTCGGCCCCAAGGACACCAAGCCGAGTTCCTTGACATTGCGCGTCTTGAACCAGACAGAATGGTCAACCACGCTCGCCGGGTTGGCCAACCTTGTCCCCAACTACACTTTTGGCGTGCAGCCGGACACAAACGAATGGGAAACCATCGATGCGCTGGCCAAAACAGAGAACATTGCCTTTGTGGCTCCACGAGGGATTGGACCAACTGAGTGGTCCGCGGACGCAAGAAAACGCACGCAGATACGTCGGCGTTTCATGCAACTTGGTCAAACCGCTGCAGGAATGCAAACCTATGACATTCTTCGAGCAACCATCGCTCTGCAAGATTTTTTGAAGATCCCCGAACTTCCTTTTTCATTGGAGGCCCGCAACGAAGGTGCCTCCTGGGTACTGTTTGCATCTCTCTTCATGAAAAATGTCAGATCTTTAGCCCTGACTGATTTGTCACCTCGCAATCGCGATGCTCCTGACTTTTTAAACATCAGTCGGCTCGCAGAACCACCACAAATTGTTCTGATGCAAGCCGCTCGAGGAACGGCAGTACAAATTCGCAATCGAAGCGAATGGACCCAACAATGGCGTGCCTTGCTGGCAGACAATGCGCTTGCCAAAGAGGCCGTCAGATTACAACCCAATACCACTGACGAAAACTAACGCATACTGCAAAATGTACGGCGATCCCAGTCAACCGTGTTTCGTCACAGCTCGATCATCATTGGTATGACAAGCTTTCAAGTGCCTGATTTCGCCTCTACCCAGCGGACCTTGTCCGAGATCGGCTGACGCTTTCCCTTGGGCCAATCGCCTGAAGGATATCCAAGGTAAAAGAGACCCAACGCACGGTCATCACCACTGAGTCCAATGTAGTCGCGCATTTGGTCACTTGTAGCGGCAGCATTGCTGGACCAGAATCCCCCAATTCCGTGGGCGGTCGCGGTCAAGTGCATGTTCTGGACAGCGCAAGCAACCGCCTGAATCTCATCCAACTCGGAAATCTTTCCACTGGGTTGCCGCTTCATCCCAATCACAATCACAACTGGCGCGAGAGTCGCGTTGCGTTTCATTCCCTCGTATTTGTTCTGGCGAAAAGTTTCGTCGGTCGTAACTGCCTGATAGGTGGCTGCCAGAAACTCGGCAAGTTCGTACCGTGCTTCACCAGTAAAAACAGAGAATCTCCATGGCTCGGTTAAGCCGTGAGTCGGCGCCCAATTCGCGTTTTCGAGTATCTCATCAATGACTTCCTGTGAAATCGCCTGATCCGAAAACTCTTTTGGTTTCACAGTGCGACGACGACGTATGACCTCTGTAATTCCCTCACCACCCACGATAAATACCTTTCATTAGCTGGTAACAACTCGTTTTGATTCACCCACACTCTGCTTGAGCTGCCCCAAGCAACTGCACTGGATTAGTAATCATCCATTGACGAATCTGCTCATCGCTGACCCCGACAGCCCCTTTCAACACTTCGATCATTTGCTGGAAGGTTGATGCACATCCTGCATAGTGGGTGCGGCATGCCGCCCATGCAGCCCCGTCATCATCCACTTCAACCACCTGACCCGAGAGTTTGTAACTACCCGGACCAAGGCCAGCCGCGCTGATAGCGTCGGTCACGATAACAACATTTTGATCTGGTATCACTTCCAAGTAATTTCTGAGCGCAAATGCCGGCACGTGGTGACCATCTGCGATAAATGAAATCTTCAGCTGATCACCGACGGCAAGCACACGCTGAACAATATTGTCATGGCGAGGCAGCACGGCAGGACAGCCATTTCCCAGGTGCGTAAACAGTTTCAGTCCTTGATCAATGGAACGCTGCAGATCATCCAGAGATGCATCACTGTGCCCGGCAGCCACAGCAATTCCACGATTCGTCAGGTGTCGGGTAACGCGGGCATCCGAGTCCATTTCAGGGGCCAGCGTGACCATTTTGATGGTTCCTTTACCAGCGTCGAGCAATTGATCGGTCACACTGATATCAGCCGGCATAGCATCCGACGCCGGATGAGCACCAATGAATCCATCTGCCGGATTCAGGAATGGTCCCTCAACGTGAATACCTCGAATACAAGCCGCAATCTCTGATGACGCTTCAATCAACTCCATCAGGCGAGCAATGCGCTGCAGCATGAGATCCAGTGGAGCTGTGATCACAGTAGCCAAGATCGAATCAGTACCATCAACTTTCAATTGCCGACAAACCCGTTCAACTTCATCAGTCGACAAGTGGTCCGAGTTGAAATCGACGCCAGCATAACCGTTGACCTGCAGGTCAATGTATCCACTCATTTACCACGTTCCAATCTGCTCTTGACTTCATCGCTCAGCTTGGAGGCAGCTGCTTCGTCAATGACCAATGTGGTATTGGCGTGCTGCCGAAGAATACTGGCGGGAATCGCCGGGCTAACCTCATCTTCGAGCGTTGCCCTCACAGCCTCCGCCTTACGTTCATCAGGAACACTGCAGTAGATTTTTGCCGCCTTCAGGATTTGCTTGACTGACATGCTGATCGCATGAGTTGGTACAGCATCCAATGATTCAAACCAACCTTCACCCACCTGCTGCATGCGACACGGCTCGTCCAATTCGACCACCAGATAGGGCTCTTCAGTTTCGAAATCAGCCGGTGGGTCATTGAATGCGAGGTGACCATTCTCACCTATCCCAACCAGCGCCAGATCAATATCGCTTGTTTTCACTAACTCCCCAATTTCACCGATGACTGCCTGTGGATCCGCGTCACCCCTAAGATAATGAAACTGGGCCAAATCCACGTGATCAACAAACCTGTCTTTTAAATACCCACAAAACGAGGCGGCATGATCACTTGAGATTCCAACGTACTCATCGAGGTGAAATCCTGTCACTTTTGACCAGTCAATATCGGGTGCTGCGACGAGGTGCTTCAGCACCTCAAATTGCGATGCCCCCGTTGCGACGACGAGATTAGCGCTTCCTTTGTCGGAAATTGCCTGGCGGAGGTCCGAAGCGGCATGCTTTGCGACCCAAGTTCCCATTTCACCCGAGTTGGCGGTTAAGATTGTACGCATAGTTGTATCTGTATCACTGGACTGACGGACATGGACAAACGTGGCACGCATTGTTGGCTTTCTTGCCCGCAAATGCGAGTCCCGATTGGCCAGTCGGGATTTTCTTTCCACCCATTCGATCGCTGCAAGAGGTTCGAAAGTGCGTTTCACGCTCTCTATCTTTGTCGCCCTGACCATCAATTCAGCAATGACTTGGGCACAACCGCCAACCGTACTGCCTCAGAATACGGTCGCCGATGATGTTCGCTTGGGGCCCAAAAAAACATTGAACGGGCACTTTCCATTCAAAGTTCCGGAAAATCCGGCACAGTGGTACGGTCGCGCTGAACAACTCCGTAGGCGAGTTCTGGTTGCAACAGGCCTGTGGCCCATGCCCGACAAGTCGCCCCTTGAAGCAGTTGTGTTTGACAAAACGAAGCGCAAAGGTTTTACGGTTGAAAAAGTTTATTTCCAAAGCCTTCCCGGGCATTATGTGACTGGTTTGCTTTTCCGACCGGATGGTCCAGTTGAAAACAAGCGCCCGGCTGTATTGTCCCCTCATGGGCATGGCGGTCGTATGCAAGAGTACAGCGACGCAGAAGTGGAAAAACAGATTGCCCAGGGTGCAGAGCACTTCGCCAAATCCGGTAAGAGACCCAAACTTGCAAGGTGTGCACAACTGGCACGGATGGGATGCGTTTGCTTCATCTTTGACATGTTGGGGTACGCTGACTCTCAACAGATTTCGCGCGAAGTCGCACATCGACATGCCACGGTTCGCCCAGAAGAACGCAACTCAAACGATGACCAGTGGGTCTTTTACAGCCCGCAAGCGGATCTGCGTCTGCAGTCCATCATGGGTCTGCAAACCTGGAATGCGATTCGAGCACTTGATTTTCTTGCAGCCCTTCCTGACGTAGACCCGGAACGTCTTGCCGTCACCGGTGGAAGTGGCGGCGGGACGCAATCCATTCTATTAGGTGCGATTGATGACCGCATCAAGGTTTCTTTTCCAAATGGAATGGTCTCAACATCAATGCAAGGTGGGTGTTACTGCGAGAATTGCAATCTGCTTCGTATCGATACAGGGAACGTAGAACTTGCTGCCCTCTTTGCTCCAAGACCCCAGGCCATGACTGCAGCGGACGACTGGACACGGGACATGATGAAAGACGGATACCCACAACTGGCATGGCTCTATGCGATGATCGGAAATGAAGCTGATGTCTATTGCCGCCCCATGCTTCACTTCAAGCACAATTACAACTACGTGACGCGTGCCACCATGTATCAGTGGATGAATCGTCATCTGAAACTCGGTCTGGATGATCCTGTCATCGAACAGGACTACGAGCCTCTAACTATTGCAGAAACAACGATCTGGGGCGGAGATCATCCGGCACCCACCAATACGGGCATCGAGCACGAGAAATCCGTATGCAAATGGTTTCACGATCAGGCAACGGAGAAATTGGTGAAGCTGAATACCGATAATGAAGATGCGACCCAGGAATTCAAACGCACCTATGCAGGTGCGTGGCAAGTCGTGTTTGACCAGGGTATTCCTGAAAAACTTTCGATTGATGAACATGGCAAACAAACCAGGGACGGTACCCACATTCGCAAAGTGGTAGTTCACGACAAGACGCGAAAGTCAGAAATCCCAACCCTGGTCGTGCATAAATCTGACAGTAAACCGACGACAACTGTCATCTGGACAACAGGCAACGGCAAGGCAGCACTGTTTAACAAGAATGGCACTCCAAACGCGAAGCTGAAACAATTACTTGATCACAATGTCATGGTTGTCCTGCCCGACCTGCTTGATCAAGGCGAATTACGAAATCCAGCGGACACGACCAACAATGCACTGCAGCGCATTGTCGATGACAAGAGAGCCTATTCCGCCTTCACCTTCGGGTACAACCGAACACTGGTTGCAGAACGCTGCGCTGATCTTCTCGGGACAGTAGCATTTGCCAAAACATTGGGAGCGGAATCCGTCAATTTGCTTTCGACAGATGGCTCATCAGCCTGGGCTACCCCAGCCGCGGCAATCGCCGGACCCAACATTGAACGGGCAGCGATCGATACAAACGCTTTTCGTTTCGAGCAAGTTGATCAATACCACGACGCGAACTTCGTCCCGGGTGCGGTGAAATATGGCGACCTTCCAATGTTACTGGCTTTACGGGCACCCAACGCGTTAACAATCATGGGTGAAAAGAACATCCCACCAGTAGTAGCAAAGGCCTACGAGTCCACAGGCAAATCTGCCATGTTGACGAAGCAAACCGGAGATCTCAGTCCCACAGTTTTTCAATGGCTTTCTAAACCGTAATGCACATTCAGTGCGGAAACAGTCGTATTACGATTGCAAATCTTTGACCAGTCCAGCAGTGCGAGCGTGGAGCAGCCGAAATGCCGCAAAGATCAACCAACTTTTATGGCTGTCGTCGGTTTCGCTAAGACACCGATATTACGCTGAGTGAGCTGGCAGCCATTCATGCAGGAATCTGCAGAGTTGTTAAACTGTAGACGCGAGGAATCCCACCAGCAAACCAGCCTGGCTTTTGCTTTTCTGCCTTTTAGCTACCCCTACCTCCCCCGTGCTTTGCATGATCCGTGTCATAGCCTGCCTGCTGCTTTCATTCAGTCCAATCGCAGTCTTCGCGGAGACTGGCAAAATCGATTTCAATCGTGACGTGCGGCCAGTTCTTTCGGAAAACTGCTTTCATTGCCACGGTCCCGATAGCACAACACGACAGGCAGACCTGCGACTTGATCTTGCAGAGTCTGCCATGACAGTCGTGGACACCGACGATCCCGAGTCCAGCGAACTGATCCGCCGCGTTCTGTCAAGTGATCCCGACGAACAGATGCCACCTCCGGACTCATTGAAGCAGATTACACCGGAACAAAAATCGATTCTGAAGAGATGGATTCAAAGTGGTGGATCATTTGAAAGTCATTGGTCGTTTACAGCACCTCGAAAAAGGTCTCCTCCTGAAGTTGCAAACGACCGTTGGTCCAACGGTCCAATCGATCAATTCATTTTGGCGAAGTTGCGAGCGGAGAATCTCTCACCTTCGCCACCGGCGAAACGTGAAACGCTGGCACGGAGAATCGCACTTGATCTGACCGGTGTACCCTTGAGCCCAAAGGAAATGAATGATTTCCTTAATGATACGAGTGCGTCATCTGTTGAAATGCTGATTGAGCGTCTTATGCACTCACCGCGCTACGGTGAACACATGGCAATCCGGTGGCTGGAAGCATCGAGATACGCAGACACGGATGGTTATCAGAATGACCGATATCGGTATCAACACGTATGGCGGGATTGGGTCATTGAAGCATTCAATGAAAACAAGCCCTACGATCAATTTGCCATCGAGCAGATTGCCGGTGACATGCTGCCCAACGCAACATTGCGTCAACAGATTGCAACTGGGTTTGGCCGTAACCACCGAATCAATTCTGAAGACGGGTCCATTCCCGAGGAATGGAGAACCGAGAATGTAGTCGATCGCGTTGATACCTTCGGGACGATTTTTCTGGGCTTAACCATTGGGTGTGCTCGATGCCATGATCATAAATACGATCCCATTTCACAGCACGAGTACTACGAACTGTTTGCCTACTTCAATAATGTGGCGGAATGGGGTGTTGGCCCCAATAACGGCAACAGTCCACCTTTCATTGAGATCCCAAAAAGCTGGCCCAATCTGGATCCAGATGAAGATCAGCTCATTCATCCGGATCCAGTCAAGCTCCGCAACGCGAGGGCAGATCAGGGCAATGGTTTAAAACGCCCACAGGCAGGATCACCATCAACCTTGATGATCATGCATGAACTGGAGCAACCGCGGGAAACCTTTGTTCTGCAGCGCGGGCAGTACAACATGCCCGACCGGTCGGCACCGGTCCAGGCGAATGTTCCGGATTCGTTGTCACATGGTGATCGAACCGCGCCCAAGAACCGTCTGGAATTGGCAAGATGGCTGTTTGATCCCTCGCATCCCCTCACAGCACGCGTCGCGGTCAATCGTATCTGGCAACAGTTTTTTTCATCGGGTCTGGTTGAAACCAGCGAAAACTTTGGATCTCAAGGTTCGCCACCGTCCCACCCGGATCTACTTGACTGGTTAGCGTTAGAACTGATCCGCAATGACTGGAATGTCCAGGCAATTCAAAGACAGATCCTCCTTAGTCAGACCTATCAACAATCATCACAGTTTCGGGATGAACTACGTGAACGCGATCCTAAAAACCATCTTTATGCGAGAGGCCCTCGTAGCCGACTTCCCGCATTCACACTGCGGGATCAGGCTCTCTCTGTAAGCGGTCTGCTGGTTGAAAAGTTAGGTGGCGCCTCCACCAAACCCTACATGCCGCCCAAAATCTGGAAATCCATTTCCAACAACAACTACAAGCAGGATCAGGGTGGAAACCTTTATCGTCGAAGCCTTTACACTTATTGGCGTCGAACAATTCCACCTCCCACCATGATGAATTTCAATGCTGCTGCAAGAGAAGTTTGCGTGGTGAGAACAGAAACCACCAACACACCTCTGCAAGCCCTCACCTTGATGAACAACAAACTGTTCATCGAAGCCGCTCGTTGTCTGGCGGAACGGATGTGGACGCCAGTGAATGGTAGTACAGATCAGGCGATTTCAGCCGGCTACCGCCTGGTCGTTGGGCGCGACCCTGCACCGACTGAGTTGCAGATCATGGTCACAACCTATCGGAAGTTCCTTTCTCACTTCAGGGAACAACCCGCCGAAGCCAAACTCCTGTTGGCAGTTGGGGAGACGCAGCGTGATCAGACGATCCCACTGGCAGAGCATGCGGCCATGACCATGATTGCGAACATACTGCTAAACCTTGATGAGACCATCAGCAAGGAATAGGAACTTTACCCATGAAACAGAATTTGTATTCTCGTCGATCGATGCTCTTGGGCTCACTTGCGCTAACATCATTGTTGAACCGTGACAGCCATGCCGGAGAAAAGAATCCGACGGTTCACCGTGGGTTACCAGCGTTGCCGCATTTCACCCCCCGTGCGAAACGCGTGATTTACCTTTTTCAGTCGGGTGGGCCCGCACAAATGGACCTTTACGATTACAAACCGGAACTGGAAAGGCGGTTTGGAGAGGAAGTACCACGGAGCATCTATCCCGACGAACGCAAGACGACGATGAGTTCGGCACAGGCCAGTTTCCCTGTTGCGCCCAGCACTTTCAATTTCAAACGATGCGGACAAGCAGGCTCATGGATCAGTGACGCCTTGCCACATATTGGAAGCATGGCTGATGATCTGTGCATCATTCGTTCCATGCACACGGATGCAATCAATCATGACCCAGCGATAACATTTCAGCAGACAGGTTCACAAATACCAGGCCGTCCCAGCATCGGTTCATGGGTAGGCTATGGGTTGGGCAGCAACAACGACAATCTGCCGGCATTCGTAGCGATGAGCAGCCGGGGTACCGGCAAGACGGGTCAACCTCTGTACGACCGCTTGTGGGGTAGCGGATTCCTGCCATCAAAACATCAGGGCGTAAAATTTCGAAATCAGGGGGATCCAGTTCTCGACATTTCTGATCCAGCCGGAATTTCACGAAATCAACGCCGAGTGATGCTCGATTCACTCAAGCAGTTGAACCAGCTCAAGTTCAGCGAGGTGAACGACCCGGAAATAGAAACACGCATCGCGCAATACGAATTGGCTTATCGCATGCAGATGTCAGTTCCTGATCTTTTGGACTTTTCAGACGAGCCGAAGCATGTCATGGACCTCTATGGAAGCGAGGTTACCAAGCCAGGTCGATATGCCTACAACTGCCTGGTTGCCAGACGGCTTGCAGAGCGGGGTGTGAGATTCATCCAACTGTTTCATCAAGGCTGGGACCAACACAACAATCTTCCCACTCAGATTGGAAAACAATGCAAGGACACAGACCAATCCACCGCAGCACTGCTACGTGACCTCAAGCAGCGAGGGATGTTGGACGACACGCTTGTCATCTGGGGTGGCGAATTTGGCAGAACCATCTACTCGCAGGGAAAACTGACCGCGAAGTCCTACGGTAGAGATCATCATCCAAGCTGCTTTAGCATGTGGATGGCGGGAGGTGGAACGCAAGGCGGTGTCAACCACGGCAGCACCGACGACTATAGTGTCAACGTGGCAGAAGACGGCGTTAGCGTTCATGATCTGCACGCAACGGTATTGCACCTACTGGGAATCGACCATGAGCGTTTGATCCACAAGTTCCAAGGCCGGGATTTCCGACTCACAGATGTGCATGGCAGCGTAGTACAACC
>JAPOKD010000506.1 GCA_029977825.1 Planctomycetota bacterium
GGACGCATCTCATTTGTTCCGACCATTGTCGTAGTCATGGACGCACGTCGCCCACAAGCAGACTATAAACGCGCCGTAACATTTACACAACAAGAACCCGCAAAATTTTACCTGCAGGACAAAGTGACTGCCTGATTGGCATACTTGTGCGGACCGTGATGCAGACAGACGCGCCCTTCAGCAATCGACTACACTCCAGCTCGTTAAAACACGCATCGAAAAGCCCATAAAGAGGGAATAGGCGTCCCAGTCATCTCAATCAGTTGAGCTGGCTGTGTTACCAACGGGGGACAATTGAAGCACAAGCCAAGGACGGACGAATTCCTGATCACCCGTAGATTCAGCATGAATCCTTCGCCCACTGGAATCTGGCACGAGCGAATAACGCGAAGCTGGTTGTTGTGAATGAACAGTCCCGACCCAGTATTATCCTTCCCATTCAATATCCTTTCTATTCGGGAACTCAAAACCTGGCTGGGACGCAGTTCCTAACCGGGACCAAATGTGTGCAAAACATCCGACGGTCCCATACCTTCTGTCCGTAGCACGCTTGCATGTTGCCATCAGGGCAGCACGCGTTCCGGTGCCCCAACGCCATAAGCCAATTTCCGGCGACTGATGAATACTGTACGGCAGCAGTCATTTCCCTGCTGCCGCACGATTCAAGCCGCACCAGTGAAACAGTGCGGCGAGTTGGCCTCGCTTTAAATTCTTAGAAGCCCGTAAGCAACACAAATAAAAACTTGTTGCTACGCGGAAGTTCTACCGAATTGAATTCCGGCCTAGCTCTAAACCTCGAGAATTTCATACCCCGCGCGACGACTTCGGGCCTGCATCGAAGCTGCTTGATCATCTCCCACGATTGTCTCGGTGGTCGGATCCCAGCTGATCTTTCTGCCCAATCTTGCCGCAATGGAACTGAGATGACAAACAGACATGGCTTGAACATGACTGAACGGATCAGAAACAGTCAGGCCACCATCGCGAATGCAGCGGTAAAAATTGTTCTTATGCCCTTCGTATGGTTTTCCCTTGTACAGTTTCGTGACGTCATCTTCGGAGTACGCATCTTTATCCCAGTTTTCCTGAATTGGCGTCCCGGTGATCTTTCCACGGTTCACAAAAATCCTTCCTTTGGTTCCTTCGAAGGTAATGCCATTGTCGCCGTGGCTTGTCACATCCATCGTGATGCCGTCGTCGAAGGTATGCATCACTGAGAATTTGTGCGAAGTATTGTAACAATCATCAACCACTGGGTTCCCATCCTTGTACTCAACGGGATGTTCGCAGTTGGTGCCATCGACGGTGACAGGCCCCTGTTTGGAACCATTCTTGTCGAGTGCCCACATCGCAATATCAACATGATGGGCGCCCCAGTCGGTAAACTTCCCGCCTGAATACTCGTACCACCATCGGAATTGGTAGTGGCATCGTTTTTCGCGATATTCTTTCTGTGGCGCTTGTCCTTGCCACATTTCCCAATTCAGCTCTTTCGGAACTTCAGCAATGGGAAACGGCCCACCGGTGGGTGACCCATTGATCCCCACAGTGACATGTTTGATTTTACCCAGAAGACCTTTTTGAACCATGTTCACAGCACGCAGGAACTTGTTGCGGTCACTGCGCTGCTGCGTTCCGACAAGGAAGGCAAGATTCGAATGCTTCTCGCACGCGCGACGGATCAGTTGGTTTTCCTCCAATGTCAACGTAAGCGGCTTTTGCACAAACACATGCTTGCCGGCTTCAAGCGCTTCGACAGCGATTTTGATGTGCCAATGGTCTGGCGTTACGATGCTAACCGCATCGATATCCTTTCTGTCCAGCACTTTGCGGTAATCCTCATAGGCATCCGCAACGCCACGTCCTATCCGTTTATCATTCTTTGCCGCGTTGGCTCGCTTTTCGTCAACATCGCATACCGCAACAATATTACCAAAGTTGGCGTGCCCCCTCGCATCGCCTGACCCCATGCTTCCAACGCCGATACAACCTACGTTCGGCCGGTCATTTTTTTCCTGATTGGCAAACGCTTTTTGCGACCACGGAAAGTAAGGTGTACTCGCAACAACGCCGGTTGCTACAGCAGCAGTTTTGATCGCCTCTCGACGTGTACTTTTTTGTTTTTGATTACTCATTGATGATTTCCTTGAGTTGCAATTCGCGAAGGGTCATTTGCGGTTGTCAGCACATAATATAACGCTTTGTTCGCGTTTGCAGGTCACCGAGAATGTATTCTGCAGGGAATTCTGCTGGGTACTCACCAGACCCTGCCCACCAGCATGTGGCATGACTGCAAAAAACGCTTGATGCTGATCATTTGAGTTTCCCGTCGGTACGCAAAATTGGATCCTTCATACTGATCAAACAACTTGAAACTCAAGGTATCGTGCCGGACTGCTGTGCCGCGAGTTCACGCATCGAAACAACTTTTCGAGGATTCACGCAAGACATATTTTGAATTTTGCAGTTTTGCAAACCAGAAAGGTTGGCCAAGCTTAGGGGCCGGATTCAGGCCAGGTAGCGAAAACTCGGTCCTCCCCTGATTCGGACAACGTCAGATTTCAAGGAAGCTCACCGACACTCACACCATACAGCGTCGACAGCCAAATAGCACGAATCGCATCCCAAACCACAGTCGGCTCACTGCGTGGCAGCCTTCCAAAGTGGTGAACGAATAATGATGCATCCATCCGATTCAAAGCGATGGCGACACTGTCTGCATCGATGGGACCGATCAAGTTGCATTTCTGGTGCTGTTGGATTTTGTTGGCTACCAGCGAATCAAACCCCATGAGCAGTTGATTCCAGCAGGTTTCTAGACGCTCATCAGTCGACGCTGCATCAGAAATGGCGCGCAGCAATGGTCCATTGCGGTAGGCAACCTGAACCAGACCATGTAGGGAAGAATTGAGTTGCTCGATTGGGTCACCTTCATCAGCAAGCCAAGGCCCCGCGGCTGTAAGTATATCCTGAGTCAATGCATCAAGCAGAACTTCCATGAGTTGATAAAGATCCTCGAAGTACTGGTAGAAAGCTGCACGTGACACATGCGTCCCATCCATGAGCTTCTTAACACTCAGATCGCGAAAAGAGTTCTTCCAGAAAAACGAGATCGCAGCATCAATGATTGCCTGCTCCGTTTGGTCGGCTTTCTTGGTACGCAGGACCGCTGAGTGAGGCTCGCCCCGTTGTCGGATGCTGCTTGTGGCGACAGAAACATCAATTTGGGGCCGCCGTGAAGAACGCTTGAAGCTTGAGCCGTCCCTGGATGTTTGCTTTCCTTTTTTCAATCCTGACACCGTTGCTTGCCGAGCCTCCCGAAAACTGCAAAGTTCGCTTCGTGCATGTCGATTCGGTGAAATGATACCATTTTTCGAAATGTGAATTAAGTGCTTTGTTTTACCCTCATCATCCAGTCATTCCCCCTTTTTTCTGCACTGCAAACCCTTCGAGAAGCGAACCCGAGTTGTGTTCGCGGTGTCCCAACAGTGCCTCAGTCATGTTTTGGGTCGATGGCTCGGTAGTTTTCAAAAAGATGAAATAGCCGGTGCGGCATAAACCAGCTGCAGACACGTTAAGGCGTTTTTCATTCTCACCCTGGTGAACTGTGCTAAACGCCACCCACAGATCTTGCGTTTCTCGAATCACGCTTCTGCCGGTAAGAAACGTCGCAAAGCGGCACGCGATGACCAAGCACCCGGGGAGGCGGCGCGAGTGAATTCGAAACCACTGCTAACGTAGCAAGCCCACGCAAACGGCACGCTTCGGGAATTGTTCCATGACCTTGCCTCAGTGAGGCAATTCTGAGACGCGTCTGGAGCAGCATGCCATTGACGATATTTCGAAGCCAATTCACGGCATCATCAACACCCAGTCTCCACAGGGACTCCATCCCATAATGCTCCCACGTGGAAACATTGGATCGGATCCTGCATGCAGACCGCCAAAAAACCAAAAGCACGCAGTCAGCTGATGCGACCGGCGTGCTTTCGATGTTTGCAAGAGTCAGGTATATCGCAAAAGGTTCTTCAGCGTTCACCAATTGTCTGTTCGAAATGGTGAGGCGGGTATGCCCTCTTTGTTGTAAAGGTTCGCACCACGAGGATTCATGGTGTAGCCGTACCGGACGGCGACGGGTTTGGTGACTTCCTTGCAACTTACAACGACCGTGTTCCCATCGATCACTGCATCCGCCCAATGCCAAACCTTATCAGCACCAGAGATCGCGAACCTGCCGAGGGTTCCGCTTTCATCCTCTTGCGCTGGCTCCAGCCCATTTTTCTTCCCGACCATTAAACCTTTGCCGACATGATCAAAACTGAGCCGAATCGCATCGTCTTCTATCTTCTGTGATTTGTAGAGCGGACCTGCAGGTACGAGATCATCGCGGCCGTAATTTTGATGCAACGCCCATTGGCTCAACCGCCAACCCACATCCTGTTTGTTTCGCGGGTGAATGTCTTTAGCATTTCCAATGTCGTGAATCACCGCCATGCCGGTATTGTCAATGTTCAAGCTTGTTCGCTGTGCATCGCGCAGCTTTGCCCACCCGTCTCCACCCTCAGGCTTTTCGTTGGAAGTCCGAAAATCAGCCAACTGAACCCAATAAAAGGCAAGATCCGGATTGAAAAGCTTCCTCCATCCGTTGATCAATGCCGTTTTTTTATGGTGATAGCTGATCCCTTCGTTGCCGTTCGACTCACCCTGATACCAGATACCGCCGCGCATCGCATACGGAGCAAGCGGATGGATCATCGCATTATAAATAGCCGACGGCGTTCCACTTCCAACTTTGCCACCCTCGCTCCACAGTTTCTCAACCTCAGCAGCCTGTTTGGACAA
>JAPOKD010000945.1 GCA_029977825.1 Planctomycetota bacterium
CAAAAGCAGAAAGAAGGGAAAAAACGGATGAAGGCGATCGGGAATGTTGAGATCAGCCAAAAAGCATTCATGGCCGTACTGAGCGATAACGAACAGGGTTGACGGAGAGCTGATCGCTGCACTGAGACCTGCTGACAGGAACTGAGACCTGCTGACAGGAACTGAGACCTGCTGACAGGAATCCTGAACGTCCACGTCCCGGAAGGCCCGTGGACGTTTTTTTCAGCGGCTTTCTTGTGTCGGCTTCGGGACCCCTCGATAAACGGGGTGTTTTTGTTGTTAAATCAGTGAAACCATGCCCCAAGACGAGACAATCACCCGCTGCGACAAGATGAAAGAATCACCGAGAATGTCGCGTTCAAGGGCCTGAAAAACGCCTCGGGCTGCCGGCGCGACAAGGGCAGCCCGGAAGCTGACGAGGCCATCTAGGAAGCTACTGCACAGCGGTTTATTCTATGGGCGGCTGAAGACAGCCCTTACAACTCGGGTTTTATTACGCCCGCTCCAGATCATGATTGCTGTGTTCCAAATCAACAGGCAGGAACCATAGGCGGCAGCAATCATTGGGAAGCACATTGTGCGAGGAGCCGGGACTTATTCCTACGCGCTTCAACAATAAAGGTGGTAACTGTGTGTGGCTCGAAACGTCTATGGTTTTTTCTAGGGGCGCTCGCCCTGACATCTGTGTGTCTACCCAAATTGCCTCTACTGGCTCAAGACTCGGGCACCTCTCAATCCGATGCCATCATCGACAGTGTTGGAGGCACGGTCTCCTCGAGCAACAACCTTACCGAGGAGATGAAAGAGGAGCTTTCTGAAACGGCAACCGCCATTCAAGCCGATGGCCTGACCGAGGGCAGTCTGACCGATGGTGAAATCGCAAACAGCCCCTACGCAGCCCACAACGCATGGATGCTGGTCTGTTGTGCACTGGTTCTCTTCATGACCGCGCCGGGGTTAGCCCTGTTCTATGGTGGACTGGTGCGTCGCAAGAATGTTCTTAGCGTGATGATGCAGTGCATCTTTCTGATGGGTTTGATGACCGTCCTTTGGGCAACGTACGGATACTCCCTTGCGTTTGGTGGAGACGGGGGATGGATTGGAAACTGGGACTACCTGCTCATGAACGGTGTGCAACGAGAGTGGAGCACCACCCTTGGCGAACCTGTCACACCGATGGAAGGTGATATGCCTCGCATGACGCATATGTTGTTCCAAGGCATGTTCTTCATCATCACCCCGGCACTGATCTGCGGCGCCTTTGCGGAACGCATGAAGTTTTCCGCGATGGTAATTTTCTCATTCCTCTGGGGAACTTTAATTTACTGTCCACTTTGCCATTGGGTGTGGGATGGTGGTCCACTTTCATACAACGACACTTCCATCATGGGTGGCGCTCTCGACTTTGCAGGTGGAACCGTGGTTCATATCAGCAGCGGTATTTCCGCACTGGTCGCTGCGATCCTGATCGGCCCGCGAATGGGTTACCTGAAAGAACCCATCCAACCTCACAACCTGACCTACACCGCGTTGGGAGCAGCAATGCTTTGGGTGGGCTGGTTCGGTTTCAATGCTGGTAGCGAACTGTTATCCGATGGCTTAACAAGCAGTGCCTTCGCAACGACCCATTTTGCGGCTGCAGCGGGAGCCGTGACATGGGCGTTCGCTGAATGGATCTTTCTTAGAAAGCCAACGGTTCTTGGCGCTAGCAGTGGTGCAGTCGCCGGCTTGGTTTGTATCACACCGGCTGCTGGATTTGTAAATTTGATGCCAGCTCTTGTCATGGGAGCCAGTGCGGGTTTGGTCTGCTATTTTGCCTGCTCATGGCTGAAGCACAAGATTGGTTACGATGATGCACTGGACGCATTTGGCGTCCATGGAATTGGCGGCGGCCTTGGAGCCGTGCTGACGGGCGTTTTTGCCAGTCGCGTCTGCTGGGATGTGAGTAGTGGTGTACCAATCGGCTTGATCGAATCCGGCGGTGACCCAACACTTGTGATTGGGCAGATCGCTGCTGTCGTGATCACCATCGCCTTCGCAGGGATCGGAAGTTTTGTGCTGCTGAAGTTGCTAGACGTCACAATTGGACTGCGTGTGCCAGCCGAAGAAGAACAGCGAGGACTCGACATCACCGCTCACGGCGAAGAGGGTTACATGCTGGCATAGGTCCAGCAAAATCCTGCCCAACAGTTCCAACACTGTTGGCAAGCTCTCGTTCCAGCAACCAGCCAACGCGGCCGTCACGTTCAACGTGTCGGCCGCTTCCAATGGCTTTGCGATTATCAGAATGACTTAACGACTCATGAGCCTGTACTATTGCATGACAGGCAAATTCGCCCGCCGTGCAAGTTTGAGCCATCAATCACCGTCCTGATCAGTGCAGGATGTAACCACGTTCTTCGTGCTCAGTCAGGTCAAGACCGCG
>JAPOKD010000209.1 GCA_029977825.1 Planctomycetota bacterium
ATCAATCGTGACTTCAAGACCAGCGGCATGAAACCCTACGACATCCCTTACCCGGCATTGGTGGCTGCTGATGTCGACGGTCTGCTCATGGCAGGACGCTGCATCAGCGGCGATTTTATCGCTCATTCCAGTTATCGAGTCACCGGAAATGCCGTCCCCATGGGTGAAACCGCAGGCTTGGCCGCCACCCTGTCGATCAAACAACAGGTGATGCCCCACGAACTTGTCTGGAAACCAACTGGTAGCTGAAGCGGACATCAGGCAGGCAATCAGAAATTTCCCGGAATCGCTTTTCAGGGCCAAGCGATGCCCATTCCCGTACGCAGCCAGATTTTCACTAACTGACCATGCAGTGCGCATCTCATCATCTGGCATCTCATCATCTGGCACCGTCTGCTATTTCCGTTCTACTGCAAGGCAATCAAGCAAGGTAAAACGGCCGACGATCACAACCTGCTATCCGCGTGAAAGAAACTCACCTGGAATTCACCTCTCCCACGATTACCGGTGAATGCGATTACCGGTTAGACTGACTGTAGGACATTCCGACTTTCTTAGATGCGATTCCATGACAACTCGATTCGAAAATTACCGACGTAATCCGGTAAGCGTGCGGCAAAGACGAGCAACTGTGATACATGTGTTTCTCTTGGTCGTTGCCCATTCTTTCGCCGCCACACTGGGCCAGTCCCAAGACACAAAGATCAATTTCAATCGGGACATCCGTCCCCTTCTTTCTGATCGCTGCTTTCATTGCCATGGCCCAGACGAAGAGGATCGAAAAGCAGGACTGAGACTCGACCGGCGGGACGGGGACGAAGGTGCTCTCAATGCGCTATCCCCAAATGATGTCGCGGGTAGCGAACTCTATAAACGCATCACATCAAGTGACCCCGATGTGGTGATGCCACCACCCGACGCACACAAAAAGCCGATCAGCCCGCAGGAACAGAAACTATTCCGGGCATGGATTGAGGAAGGTGGCAATTATGAAACTTTCTGGGCATTCACATCTTTGGAACCGCCATCTCCACCGACGGTCCCAGCCAATTCATGGGGCACAGGCCCCATAGACTGGTTTGTGAAACGAAAGCTCGACGAAAGAGGTACTTCTCCACAGCCAGCAGCCGACAAAAGGACACTGCTGCGACGCCTCTCATTGGATTTGACAGGACTGCCACCAAGTCGAAGTCAGATTGCAGAATTCCTCGCGGACAAATCCCCGAATGCATATGAGAAGGCTGTCGATCGTCTTTTGAAGTCCCCCAGATTTGGCGAGCACATGGGCAGACACTGGCTCGATCTCGTGCGTTTTGCTGACACCAATGGTATTCACCATGATCACTATCGAGATCTTTCCCCTTACCGCGATTGGGTGATTCGAGCGTTCAACCAGAACCTGCCATACGACGATTTTGTTCGTTACCAGCTTGCAGGAGATCTCTACGAGTTCCCATCCAATGACCAATTGACGGCATCCGGCTTTAACCGACTGCACATGATTATTGATCGTGGCACGATGCTGCCCGAAGAAAGTCATGCCAGAAACGTGATCGACCGCGTCACGTCGGTTGGCACAGCTTTCATGGGCCTGACAGTCGGGTGCGCGGTATGCCATGACCATAAATATGATCCAATATCATCACGCGAATTCTATCAACTGTACGCCTTTTTCAATAATATTGACGCGACTCCTGAAACAGGCGGACGATCCGGGAACGATTTCAAACGCGGATTGCAGCAACCGTACATCGAATTACCCAGTCCAGAACAACAAATTGCGCGGGACAAGCTGCACAAGCAGACCACCGACTTGGAAAAACAGATCGCAGAACTGAAGTCTGTGGTCGGAAAACAGCCAAAAGAAAAATCGGCAGGTGAAAGCAGGGATGAGAAAAAAGCAGCCGAGAACAAAACTGCAGATCACCAGAAGAAAATCAAACAGCTTGAAGCCAGGCGTAAGCAACTGCAGGGAGAATTGAGCAATCTGGAAATGATGATCCCCGCAGCAATGATCATGAAAGAGCGGTCAGACATTCGACCTGCACACATCATGATCCGTGGAGTCTACGATGACCTTGGGGAACAGGTTGAAAGAGGCACACCTGCATTCCTTCCACCAATGGCTGAAGTCTCTGGTCGTCCCAAAAGCCGAATGGACCTGGCTAACTGGTTTGTGTCTGATGAACATCCACTCACCGCGCGAGTTGCCGTCAATCGGTTTTGGCAGCAACTCTTCGGCGTTGGGATTGTGAAAACTGCTGAAGACATTGGGGCTCAAGGTGAGTGGCCAAGTCATCTTGATCTTCTCAACTACCTGGCCTCACGATTTGTGAGTTCAAAGTGGGACGTGAAAGCTCTGATGAAAGAGATGGTCATGTCAGAAACCTATCGACAGAGCTCAGAGGCAACACCAGAGCAATACAAAACCGACCCGGAAAATCGCCTGCTAGCCAGAGGTTCACGATATCGCTTGGATGCAGAGGTGATCCGCGACCAGATTTTGGCAACCAGCGGTGTAATGAATTCGAAAATGGGTGGAAAAAGCGTCAAGCCTCCTCAGCCAGAAGGACTTTGGAAAGCTGTCTCATTGCCCAGTTCCTATCCAAGCCGCTATGTGCCAGACACAGGTGACCAGATCGTGCGAAGAAGCGTTTACACGTTCTGGAAACGAGGGCTACCGCCTCCCCAAATGACGATTCTGAATGCGCCAACACGGGAGGACTGTACGGCAAGACGCGAACGCACCAACACTCCCCTGCAGGCTCTACTGCTGATGAATGAGCAACAGTACATGAAGGCCGCCCAACTGCTTGCGACACGAGCACTTGGCTGGGAAAAACAGGGGCGTCTGTCTGCGATTTACGAAACAATCACTGGCAAAGTCCCTGACGCCGGTGAACAGGAAATTTTGCAGAAAGCGTTCAACGACTTCGAAAATTTTTATCGAGAAAGGCCTGCACTGGCAGAAGCGTTCGCAGACAAGAACAGCGATAGCGGATATCCAGATCACGCCATCGCAGCATGGACGATGATCATCAACACCATTTACAACTTGGATATCACGAAAACACGTTCGTGAATGGTCCGACGCAGCCAAATTTTACGTCAAGAGCAACCGCGATGAATCAAAACAGCCACCTAACACAAGCTCGCCGCCAATTCCTGAAAACTTCAGGCATGGGACTCGGGGTGACAGCACTCGGCTCCCTGTTACCACAAAATTCGGCTGCGCTGACCCAGAGTAAACCAGCCGCAAAGCATGTCATTTTTCTGTTCATGGCCGGGGCACCCAGCCAGGTGGATCTTTTTGACTACAAGCCTGATTTGGACAAACAGTTCAAGAAACCGCTGCCCACGAGTGTCAGCCAAGGGCAACGTGTTACCGCAATGACCCGAGGCAAGGAACAGTTGGTTGTTCCCTCGATGTTCAAATTCAATCAGGCGGGCGAAAGTGGGCTTTGGATGAGCGAATTATTGCCTCATCTTTCCAAGCAAGCCGATCGACTCTGCATTTTGAAGTCGCTCAATACCAATGCAATCAACCATGACCCCGCGAAGACATTCGTCTGCACGGGTTCCGAGCTGCCTGGTAAAGCAAGCATGGGAGCCTGGTTAAGTTACGGCCTGGGCTCAATCAACAAGGACCTGCCAGATTTTATCGTTTTGACCTCGGCCTTCTGGACAGGAGGAACAAGAAACGTGCAGGGACTGTATAGCCGACTTTGGGGAAGCGGATTCCTGCCATCCAAACATCAGGGTGTGGCTTTTCAAACCAATGGTGATCCCGTTCTGTTTTTATCCAATCCCAAGGGAGTTGATGCCGATGTGCGGCGCAGGATGCTCGATGCTACCGGCGCCCTGAATCGCAAGCATCTAGGTGAAATCGGTGATAGTGAGATTGAAACGACAATCTCACAGCAGGAGATGGCGTTCCGAATGCAGTCATCGGTTCCAGAACTCACCGACTTGTCACAGGAATCCAAAGATGTTCTTGACAGCTATGGACCAGAAGTACACAAGAATGGATCCTTTGCGAGGAACTGCCTGCAAGCTCGTAGAATGGTAGAACGTGGCGTACGATTCATCCAGTTGTTCCACCGTGGTTGGGACCACCACTCTATTCTGCCAAAGCAACTTCGAGGTCAGGCCTACGATGTTGATCAAGCTTGTTCGGCCCTCATCGAAGACCTTGAACAACGTGGGCTACTGGACGATACGCTCATTGTCTTTGCGGGCGAATTCGGGCGTACCGTTTACGGACAGGGAAAACTCGCTCGAGATGACTACGGTCGTGATCACCATCCACGTTGCTTTTCAGGCTGGCTTGCGGGAGGAGGAATCAAGGGTGGCATGTCTTATGGAACAACCGACGACTTCAGTTACAACGTTGCAGAGAACCCTGTGGCAGTCAGAGATTTACATGCTACCCTGCTACATCAACTGGGAATTAACCACGAAAAACTGAACTTTCCGTTTCAGGGTTTGGACCAAAAGCTGACCGGTGTAGAACCGGCGAGGGTTGTCAAAGAAATATTAAGCTGACCCCGATCCGGATGAATCAGCTTTCTGGTCAGTGAATCAGGCGGAAATCCGTACCGTGTGTCTAGCTCATCTGCAACGCCAGAGATGCTCCGTCAACAAATCGTGGCGATGGATGCTGACAAATTGAACCACCGCCACGTTGTTTCACTCTCACGTTCAGCAGAAGATGCGGAACGATGACCTGCCGCCTGAGCCTCATTCAGTTTTTTTCAAAATGATATCTTGCTCGTCTTCCTCAACTGGTACACCGTTAAGGGACCGACTCAAGATTCGATGACGAAACACCCCGGGCTCCGAAAAATCAAACTGACAGAATTCGCGAATCGTTCCCGAAGGACCTTCACCAGTTCGCTCCCAAAGCAACTTGTTGCCATTTGCGGCGACGAGCACGCCGGTCATGTGAACGCCAGTTGACGTCTGATACTGTTTTACAATTTTTCTTTGCTTCGGACTGAAGCTGTAGATCCCGCGTGCCTCGAATGCGTCTTCCGCTGTGCCGCCATCAGGAATGCTGGTCCACTCATGGATCACAACGGTACCGGTTTTCGTTTTCCTGCCAATGGTGGTTATCATTTGGCTTGATTTTGCAGCACCGTAGGCTTTGCTGCCCATGTTTTCATACTTTCCCGAATATGTTTCAAGCAATGGGGCGAGGACATCAAGTCGTGTCGGGTCCTGCACGTCCATTCCAGTCCTCTCACGCGTCCAGACCCAAGGTTCACGATCCAAACTCATCTGAGCATATAGCTGGTTACCAACTACCTGTGCAACGTAGGACATCCCAAAGGGTTGCCAGTCATGAGCTTTGTCTTCTGGCAGAATGCGTTTATTTTCGACATACGAAACAGCAAGGGTTTTGGCGCTTGCAGGAGCCACGTTGAACCTGGCTTCCCAAAGTGAGTCTCCTTTATCTGCGTTACCCGTCCCCCGCCACACGTGCTCAAATTCACCCTCCTTCTCACCGGGTTTGATTTGATAGTGATGAGTCACCGGCTCTCCTTCAACGTTCATGCGGGTAATGACCCAGGCTCCGATCAGCTTTTTCATGTGTTCCTGCGGAGTCATTTCCTCGGATTGCGCATGGGCTGTACCAGACACCGACAAGCTCGTCCCAAAAAGAAACAAACATGGCAGCAAGCGTGTGAAGATCGACAATGATGACATAAAGCATTCTCTGTGGTTTGAAATCAAAACATGTTTGGTTATCGACCAAAGCTGACACAAAGCCCTGACCTGAACATGAAGTCCTAAGACTCATGCCGTCGCATGCATGCTGAAAATTCTCGATTTTCACGATGTAGAAATCGGGCGAGCAACAGCAAGGTCTTTCAAAGAGTCAGTGCGTCTTTTGACTCCAGTCTTCCCACTAAAAAAGCCGGCAAGAGGTAAGAAATCCAGAAAACACACACCCAACGACAGGCCCTCTCATCGGCCGGCGGCTGAATCGACCCACCGCACCACAAACGCTGCTCAAAAGCAACTATTCCAGCGGAGTTGTTTGGGTTACGCGCCACGAACCCCCGATCCGAAGGCAACAAATTCTTGATCGTGCAGAAATCGCTGTGGGGGACGCCGCGGCAGTGACCCAAGAGATCACAACCTTTGGCAGGGTATTGGACCGCAGTGGACCCGACTCAATCTCAGAACTTCCCAGTTGCCGCACCCGCTATCTCATTGGATGCAGGCCGCCGACTCCCATCGGCAGACTGTAAGCAGCGATGAATGAGCATGTGCGGATGAAAACAATCGGACTGACCGACCTTCATGAGCCAACTTCAAGGGAATGAATGAACGCGGAAATTTTCACAAAACCAACACACAAACCAATCTTTTGCCCGGTAAAAACATCTTATTTCTCGCACTGCCTGATATGAGCGAGTCTGCCCCCACAATCCAATCGTGGCATCCATTCAATACATCCAGCCCCAACGGAGCACACCATGCGTCTTGCGCTAAACAAAGATGACCTGTACCCACTCATTCTGTCCCAGAAGTCAAGCATCATCAGTGCAATCATGGCCCTGGTCCTCTTCAGCATGCCAAACCTGACGATAGCCGAAGATAAGAAATCAGAGGAGCAATCGGTCGAGGAGGACTTTGCACAACTGATTGAATTGCTGCATGGTTCATGGAGGCTGGAAAATACAGCCATCAAAGATGATCAGGAACATGGCCAAACCAAAGGAGATCTGGTAGTTGGTTACGCAACGATCAGGCCCAATCCAGCCGGCACGGTGCTGCGATGGGATTCCGAATTCGGGTCAGACGGGACCCATGCTTTAGTCTCTGTGATCCCCGGATCCAAGCAAATCCGAAGCTTTCACACAGCACCCGACGGTGCTCACTGGGAACTGATCATTTCCCGTACAAAAAAGAACGCCAAAAACTGGAAATGGAGATTGGCCAACGCAAGTTTCCCGACTGGTGAAACCATTACTGGCAACGGAACGTGGAAGTTCAGCCAGAATGGAAATCTACTGACCACGACTGGAACCCTGAAGTCCAAAGACGGAAATACGATAGAACTGAATAACCGCATGATTCGGATCTCAAAATCAACCAACGCAGAAGAACTGGCATCTGCGAGTGTCAGGCGTTTCTTGCGAAATTTCAACACTCGCAACGTCGCAAGGTTGGCAAACGAGTTCATGGAAAATAGCGCTCGTGTAATCAGTCTTTACCAATTGCCACTCGAGGGCCGAGAAGCGATCGCCCAATCATTTGCAGAACGCTTTGCTGATGAAGATGACACCGATGCGGGAAGTCTCGATGCCATCGTCTCCAACGCCCGTTACATCAGTGAAAACGTGATTCTGGCTGACGGCACTTGGCAAATTCTGGATGCGGACGGACAAACGCTGCGACATGGAAAATGGGGCAACGTGCTTCAAGTCGTAGATGGACAATGCAAACTCCTGATGGAATCGGCACACTCGGAGATTACCAACGAAGAAGTCGGTGCAGAAAAATCAGCAGCCCGTCTGCCAGTACCGGATGCCTTAACTGCCAAAGACGATCCCGTTGTTCCTCTGCTTGAACGCAGCATCATGCGATACACCAATGGCATGCGCACCTCAAATTTCGATGCATTAGCGCGCGAATTCACAACTGACGGCGTCCAACTGGTTGGCAATGTAGCCGGCCCAAGCCGTGGTTACAAAGAGATAGCCAAAGCGTTTTCAGTCGGAGTAGGAGACGGGAGCCCTTACGAGAAGACGGTTCTCGAAGCAAAAGTGCTTGGGCTCAGGAGAATCGACGATCAGCTTGTTGCCGCATACGGAGTCTGGAGCGCCCACACCACTGATGGCGAACTGATTGATTTTGGTCAATGGGGAAATGTGTTCCGCCAGTCTGATGGTGAAGCCAAAATGATCATGGAATCTGCCGGCAGCTTTGAATAGCAAGTTTCGACCGAAATGCTGTTGACTTGCTGATCACTGGAAAGTGGAGGCAACAGCAAGCTGTGCAAACCACAGCCACACTTGAACACCATTGCCGGAACAGAATCAGGGTTGCCCTCGTGGCAGCCCTGTTTTTTTGCGCAACAAACTGCTGACCGTATTTTGACGCAAATCGCCTGGAAAAGAAGTGTCATCAGAGGTGTCTTTGTAACTTCGCAGAAATCCACAGCGAAGGCCCTCGACACGGATGTGCTAGCCGTATTCACCGCGAACTGCAACTTGTTTTCGCGATTGGACCTTGGACTCTGGAATAGCTGGCTTCTGGAATTACTGGCTTCTGGAATTACTGGCTTCTGGAATTACTGGCTTCTGGAATTACTGGCTTCTGGAATTACTGGCTTCTGGAATTACTG
>JAPOKD010000624.1 GCA_029977825.1 Planctomycetota bacterium
AGTTAGAATCCGGAGGCTGGGACAACCGGATCGAGTTTGGCGCCGAGGAAAGAAGCAAATACGCGTATCGCACCGAAACCAGAAAAAAACACAAAAGCAAACTACGCAACACAACCACCTTTGATGACAACAAATCACAGTCAGCAATTCGGTTTCTGATGGAACTTGATGTCGAACTGGGTCAGACCGACCAGTCACTGCACGAAACTGTTCTCTATGCCTTGAATTCAGTTCTCAAATCCCAATATCCCAATGGAGCATGGCCACAACGATTCAGCACTTTCCCGAATCCCGAACTGTATCCGGTAATGAAAGCCTCGATTCCTGCGGAGTGGCCAAAAGAATATCCAGGGACCAAGTACAGTGATTACTACACACTGAACGACAATACGATCTGTGATCTAATCGATTTGCTTCTTGATGCCGCGGACATTTATCAACATTCCGATTATCGGAAAGCTGCATGCCGTGGTGGCGACTTCCTTATTCTCGCTCAATTACCTGAACCCCAACCAGGGTGGTCGCAACAGTACAACAGGAACATGCATCCCGCATGGGCAAGAAAATTTGAGCCCCCCGCCATCACCGGTGGAGAATCACAACGTGTGATGCGGACCCTGTTACATCTGTATCGTCGCAACATGGGACACATTGAAGATGCAGAGCGTTTCCTGAAACCTCTCGAGTCTGCAATCAGCTTTTATCAACGCTCCGAAATTGAAAATGGAAAACTTGCCCGTTTCTATGAGTTGCAGACGAATCGACCACTCTTCTTTACGAAAGATTACAAGCTGACTTACTCTTCGGCAGACATGCCTACTCACTACGCTTTTGTGGTCACCTCGAAATTGGATTCCATTGAAAGAGAGTTTCAAACGGTGCGAACACTTGCAAAACCGGAACCACCGAGGTCAGGATCCGACATCCGGATAAAACGGACGAAGGCAATGGACACCAAAGTAATGGCGATTCTGAATGATCTCGATAGCCGGGGCGCATGGGTGGAATCAGGCCGACTGCGATACCATGGACCAGATGACACAACGACACAAGTGATCCGCAGTGATACCTTTGTTTCCAACCTGATGAGTCTCGCAACATGGTTGGGAGCAGAATGAGTGATGCCAATTCAATCACTGCAATCTCAATGCCTACAGTTTGTCTGTTGATTGCCCATTCTCCTTTTTTGACTCGTGGTACCCGCTGACACCATGGCTGATTCTTCACCGCGCACACACGAGGCACCGGAGATCCCTGATCCAGATCAACGTTTACCGATTGTGCTGGTGAATAACCCGCATCCAGCCACTCTGCAGCCTGATGAGTTATTGGAAAACTGTGGATTGCGGACTCAACGTCGAAGTGGTCCCGGAGGACAACATCGCAACAAAACCAGCAGTGGAGCTTTCCTGCATTATCCGCCGACCAATACCACCGCAGAAGCCACCGAACGAAGAAGTCAGGCAGACAATCGCAGAATAGCCCTGGAACGGTTACGATTTCGCCTGGCCGTTGACGTACGCAGCCCATCTCCTATCGATGGCCATGAGATATTTTCTGAAGAAAAACAACTGCGAAAACGATATCAGGGTCACTCCCTCAAGATCAGCGATCGCAACTGCGATAAACCCGCAGTCCTGGCATTGCTGCTAAATGACCTCCATGTGTACGGAGGCCAACCGAGTGCCGTTGGCCCAATCTGGCAAACATCCACCAGTGCCGTAGTGCGACTGATCAAATCGCACTCCAACGCATTCGTGTTTCTTAACAAGATCCGACAACACCACAACCGCCTTCCCTTGCGATGAGGCAGTTCACTTTCTTTCACTGGTTTCAACCGCCGTATCTGTCGGCCTTATGATGCAGCTGAGCCCAGCCGCAGCTAATGCATCATGAAAAGCGAGTTTCTCGCCGAAACGTCACTCATTTGGAACGCAACTCACTGTGATTTTTGATCACATTTAGGCTAAACTAGGGACAAGTAGTTGCTATCGAGAGTGCCGATCTTTGCATGACCAGCAAAGCTGCACAGTCGATGAATTCCCACCCAAAATTCCATCGACTCGAATAGTCGAATGAATCCCAACGAGGTCCTCTTTGACTCGCTCGATTTTCAATGGCACACTCCGTGCTTTACTGCCAATTTTCATCTGCTTCACGCCAGTCGTTGGCTCAAGCGCCGAACTTTTTATTGAAGCCGAAAGTTTTCAACAGCGTGGGGGCTGGAAACTTGATACTCAGTTTATCCAGCAAATGGGATCACCCTATCTGCTGGCCCACGGACTGGGGCGGCCAGTCGAAGATGCCAGCACCACAATCAATGTTGCCGATGCGGGAGATTATCGTCTTTGGGTACGAACCAAGGACTGGGTCGCTCGCTGGAACGCCAAAACTTCCCCTGGCAAATTCCAGGTCCTCATCGACGGAAAACCGGCCAAAGCAATATTCGGCACGAAAGGCGCTGACTGGGATTGGCAGGATGGGGGTGTCGTCACGCTCAAGGCAGGACCCAATGAACTGCGTCTGAAAGATTTGACAGGCTTTGATGGACGCTGTGACTGCATTTACTTGACCACTGAAACTGATCGCCTCCCTCCTCCTGCTGACACAGTACTGTCTCAGTGGCGCCGTGAGCAACTGGGCCTGGCAGCGACACCTGAAAATCGTGGCCCTTATGACCTCGTCGTGATTGGTGGAGGCTACGCTGGAATGGGGAGCGCCCTGTCAGCAGCCCGGATGGGATGCCGCGTCGCTCTGGTGCAAGACAGACCTGTTCTAGGTGGAAATGGATCAAGCGAAGTGCGGGTTTGGGCCAAAGGAAACATCCGTCGTGGCAAGTTTCCGAGAATTGGTGAGATCATTGAAGAAATCGCTGACAAAGCTAAAAAGTCTCCCGGTACCTACGAAGAGTTTGGGGATGATTTGAAGGAAAAAGTCATCCGCAATGAACCCAATATTGATCTGCTGTTAAACCATCACGCACACCGCGTCGATATGGATGGGAAACGCATCACCGCAGTCCATGCTCTGGATACTCGTACAGGCAGCGAAGTTAAAATTCTTGGCAACTACTTTGCCGACTGCACCGGTCATGGCTGGATTGGAACTTGGGCAAAAGCTGACCTCGACATGTCACCCGATGGGCGAATGGGTATGAGCAATATGTGGGCATGGGACGAACTCAACACGCCCACTACGTTTCCGGAAACCCCGTGGGCTCTCGATCTGGAGATGGCTGATTTTCCCTATCCTCGCGACCATCATGGGCAGTGGTTCTGGGAAAGCGGTTTCGACAAGGATGCGATTGGTGATGCCGAAGGAATCCGGGACTGGAATCTCCGAGCAGTTTATGGTGCGTTCAATGCAATGAAGAACCGCGACGGAGCAGAAAAACATCCCAACGCGATTCTCACCTGGGTTGCTTACATTGGTGGGCCACGCGAAAGCCGACGCCTGATGGGGGATGTTGTTTTGACCGAAGACGACATTGTGACCAAAAAAGATTTTCCGGATGGCTGTGTACCCAGCACCTGGTCGATCGACCTCCATTACCCAAAAGAACAGTATGCAAAAAAGTATTCTGACAATCCATTCATTTCCAAGGCAGTGCATGGCAAAGGAGTCGATCGGTCGTATGGATACCCGGTTCCCTATCGCTGCTTTTATAGTCGCAACATTGACAATCTTTTCATGGCTGGTCGCTGTATTAGTGTCACACACGAAGCACTCGGCACGGTCCGAGTCATGAAGACATGTGGCATGATGGGTGAAGTGGTGGGAAAAGCTGCTTCCATCTGCGCACTGAATGACTGCCAACCCCGCGACGTCTACGAATCACATCTGGATGAACTCCTGACATTACTGAAACTTCCGGGCAAAGCACATCGCAGCACGCCGTCAGCTGATATTGTCATTCCGTCCGATGCCTTGCCACTGGCGGGACCGCGGGGACCCGCCCATGGCCTGGGGATCAACCAAATGGGCGGTATCGGCGTGGGCGGTGAGGTTGGAAACTTTAAAGGGGAATGGGCCAAAGGGACGGGGTTTCCGAAATACGTCCGCCCCC
>JAPOKD010000347.1 GCA_029977825.1 Planctomycetota bacterium
CATGACTGCTGAGGACTTCCCACTGTGACTGATGTTTCGTCAAACCGCTCCAAAAAGCAATGCAAGCAACCGGCAATTCTGGGGATCTGGAGACTTGGGGAAGTCATTCATGAAAGTTCGACGACTCAACTTTCATTGGCACAGCCCGCAGACGCTGTTGGCAGTCCGCGTTGGGACTATGTAATCAAGCGAGCCAGAAATGGTGCTGATCAGCTGGAAGGCAACCGGCAGATACTGCAATCCATCGCTGCGGCAAGTTGCGCCACACACCCGAACCTCATTGCTTTACTAGATGCTTCCACTACATCCAACCAACCTTATATGGTGATGCCACGGCTGGAAGGTGAGCCCATGCAAAGCCACCTTGAATCAACAACCTCAAAGCCACTTCCCGTCGCCCTTTGGCTCGTTCGGCAGCTCGCTCAGGCTCTGGATTCTCTGCACACAACTGGCTGGGTGCATGGCGACGTGAAGCCCGAAAATTCTGTAGTGGGATCCCGAGGGCATGTCACACTTGTGGATCTTGGATTTGCGTCCCGAATTCACACACTACCCAACCATCATTTTCGAGGAACACCTGACTACGCCGCGCCCGAGGCGTTGGCAGGCACTCTGGCCGCCATTCCCGCTATGGATATTTTCTCGCTGGGACGCGTACTTTGGCATTGGATCACACGCACCGAGCAGGTGAGTCAGGCCATGCTTGAACCAGTTGCCGACCTGGTGCAGCAAATGGTTTCCAAGAATCCCAACGAGCGTCCCACGGCTGCTGAAGTGGTGCAACAATTGCTTTCACTCGAAATTGAAACACTTGGTCGACATATAGGCCCAGCCAACTCTAACGTTGTAACTGCGCATCGACGAGCTGCATAACTCCATGCAAGTTGATCCAAAAGGCTCACAATCGTGGAGCACGCACCAGTCGCAGCATCCGATCAGTCCAGAAACTTGTCGTTGAAACAGTCCTCGGGCTTGACCAACTTGGCCTGCGACGGATCCAGTGCGTCCATCTGCTCAATGAGCTTGGTCCAACGCGTCAGCGACATGCGACCAAACACCTTGGATTGATCTCCAAGAGGCATTGCGAGCTCTCGCATTTGTTCGCTGCCATACTTAAGCACATTCGCGGTCATCCCATGGTCGTTCGCTGCCAGAATATCAGCATTGCCCTTAGTAGGATCTTTAAAATAGGACTCCCAGCCAGCTTGAGTGGCTTTGACAAAAGCACGCACCAGTTCAGGCTGTTCTTTGATTAGCTTGCCGGTGGTGATCAAAACGCTGGAATAGGGATTCCACCCGAGTTTGCTCACCATCAGCACCCGAACCTTCACACCCTCTTGCTCCGCCAATAGAGGTTCAGCGCAACTGTAGCCCTGAATCGCAATTTTCGGATCAGCAACAAGCGGAGCGACGGAACCGAAGTAGGGGACTTCCTTGACTTTGTCCAAGAGCCCCTTGGACCGCATGAACTCCAAGTAGGGTCGACCTGCCTGGCATTGCAACGTCAACCCGGCCAACTCATTCAATGAGTCAACGCCACTCTTGTCCTGCACAAGGATACATCGCGGGTTGTCTTGCATCGCGGCCAGGACTGCGACAACATCCAAACCTTGCCGACGGTAAACCACCACGTCATCAGCATTGGCAAAACCAAACTGAACACGCCCCAGAGCCAACTCCTGCGCTACCGGTGCGCTTCGGCCACCCGGTCTTATATCGACCTTCAAACCGGCAGCCTGATAGCCTCCATCTGCTTCTGCCTGAAATACTCCCCCATGCTCTGACTCCGGATACCAATTCAACTGTATTGCAACTGGCGAACCCGCAGGCGAATTGCCCTGAGAATTCTTATCCGAATTCTTGGACGTGGAAGTAGACGACGTCGACGAAGGACCACAGCCACTCATGATCAGAATGGCGAGCCCGAACATAAAAGTAATGACACGGATCACGGGAACACAATCTCCAAGTGTATGAGTTACAACACAGTATCACACTCATGGATTGAACTAGGGAAGCCCCTGACCGTCTGTCACCGGAAAAACAGCGATTCTGGCGATAACTTCATCACGGTGAGCACGATATCAAAGCTGGCACCCGATGTATTAACCAGCCGCAGTGTATTAACCAGCCGCAGTTGCGAAGCTCGTCCAACGCCGAAGGAACACAGCGGAGATCAGATGCACGGTACCAAACAGGAAAACACCCAACATGGCCGATGCAAAAACGGCAGATACCAAAGCATCCGTCTTCAGCAGATTGGCCCAACCTGTCATGAGCGTTCCCAAACCATCATAAGAGGTACTGTTTCCGACGAAAAACTCCGCCACAATCGCACCAATCACTGCCAATCCGCTACTGGTTTTGGTGCCAAGCATCAGATGGCTGACAGAGGATGGAATTTGCAGATGCAGCAAAAGCTTCCAGCGTCCTGCTCCGTACAACCGAAACAGATCATTTGTATCCTGCTTCGTGCTCATTAGTCCTCCCGTCACACTGTTGACGATCGGGAACAGGCATACAATCGCGGTCACAATCAATACAGTGCGAAATGTATATCCGCTCCAAACAATCAACAACGGAGCGATGGCCACGATCGGAACCGTCTGCAGCAGGATAACATAAGGAAACAGCGCGAGGCGTAGACTACGAGATTGACTGAAAATAACGGCCAGACCGTAACCCATGGCGACCGCTACCAACAAGCCACAGAATGCTGACGTACCTGTTGAAAGTGTCGCTCGAAACAAGGCAACCCTCTCCAACACCGCCGCATCCCAGCATTGCCGGGGCGTCGGCAAAAGTGCCTTTGGCAAATCAAACTTCCAGACAATGAATTCCCAAGCACCAAGCACAATGCAAGCGACAGTTGCAACCAAACTGACACTTACCAGCATCTCACGCTGCCGTGGTGAAAGTATTGCCACCATCACTTACTCCCCCCGCAGCGCGCGACTGACTTGACCATAGAATTTACCAAATTCGACAGTTGCTCGAATATCTTCATTGCGCGGTTGTGGCAGTGGATTTTCAAGAACTGTTGCCAATGCTCCATCACGCATCACCGCAATCCGGTGGGACAGAAGCACTGACTCAGCAATATTGTGAGTCACCATCACGACGGTGAATCGTCTTCTCTCCCAAAGCTCCAGCAGGAGCTGGCCCAATTGATTCCGGAGCATATCATCCAACGCGGCAAAGGGCTCATCCAGCAATAACACATGCGGATCTGTCACCAGTGCCCTTGCGATGGAGACTCGCATTCTCATTCCACCTGACAGCTCTGACGGAAAGCGTGTTGCCGCATCTGCCAGCCCTACTGTCCTCAGCAACTCGGATGCAATTTCTCGCCGATGTGATGGGGAACCTTTGCCTATCAAGTCGAGTGGCAATACAACATTCTGGAGGGCTGTCCGCCACGGCAGCAAGGAAGGTTGTTGAAAGACAAAAGCTATACCGCCGGCGTCACCTTGGACCGGCGGATCCAAACGGACATCGCCCTCTGTGGGCTGTTCAAGGCCAGCCATGAGACGCAAAAGGGTGGTCTTGCCGCACCCGCTAGGGCCGATCAGTGATACGATCTCACCCGGATTCACCGTCAGGCTTATCTTATCGACAGCCCGAGTTCCGCCAGGGTATTGAATCGAGAGCGATTGGCAATGAATCGCCGATACACGGGCAGATTCGCTCAACAGTTTCTTTCGTGCAACGAGTTCCTGACCTGATCAAGTCACTGGCAGAGTACTGACACTCGGGGTGATCAATCAACCTCAGATCGCTTCGCGGCAGCTCCCAGATTTCCAGCAGGCCGCAATTCGAAGCGTCTACCATCAATTTCGAGCGTCGCGTAACGCGGATTCACATCAAATACTGTCCCTTTGAGACTGCCGATTTCGAAACTGTCACCGATTTTCAACTTGAGGGTCTGATCCCTCGTCCGCACATGCATCCAGGCGGTCCAGTCATCCCGTCCCTGCACCAAAGCTGTCAAGACAGTCTGCGATGCGTCGTCGAAAGACGGCTTGGCAGGTGGTTCAGCCGGCGGTGGTGGTGGATCGACAACCCGAACAGTGATGGTTTGCTCGGTTGTCTGCTGCGGATACCCACTATCAATCGCTCGAACCAGAACTTCGAACTCCTGCGTGACATCGGACTTGACTCGCAATGTCCCGCTTCTGGGATCAAGACTCACAAACTCGGGTGGCTCCTCTGCCAGTTCAAACCTTACGTCGTGACCTTCTGGATCTTTGAACGTCAACGGTGTAGGTGAATCCCGACCCACTACTGCTTCGATCGATCGACCACCGCTGTAACGTGGTGGTTGGTTGGGTGGCTCGTAAAGATTGCGATTCATAATCGCTGCAATGTATGCATCTGCATCTGCATCAACGCGATAAGACGGTTCTGTGCGTTCAGGCAAATCATCGGGGGCGTTGGCCAGTGCAACCACATCAACGTTCATGGTCACCGTGAATCCACCCTTCTTGACAGGCACAATGGATAACTCGCGAATCCGATGCAAGTAATCTTTTGCATAAAAATCGTGCATCATGCCAATCAATGTGGGAAGTTCTGTCGCGCCAGTGATTCGAAAATCAACTTTCTGGTAGATACCTCCAACAGGTCGAGAACTCGTGAAGTCAACCTGTACATTGTCCATTCCCTTGTCATGCACCAATTCAAGCAACCACTGCTGATACTGACTGCGTGCAGCGTCGGGATTGCTTGGAAGCGAGCGTGCCTGGTACTCACCAAACGCCCCGTCCGCAATAGCTCCCATGAGAACCTTCTCGGACAGCTCGGACTGTTTGCTCGTCAATTGTTCAATCTGTTTTGTTCGCTGTGAGACAGCGGACTGGTAACGCCCGTATCCAGACCAGAGGACATACAGAACTACCATCGTTCCGATGATCTTGACGAGGTTCTTTTCTCTTTCATTCATGACTTCACCTCAGTTTGAATTTCAGCAACGACCTCATCGTCCGCCGCTGGCTCACGCTCACGGCTAGTTTCAATTTTTGTCTCGGATCCACCCTCGGTAGGGCTGTCATCAGCGTCTGATTTACCCGAATTCGGATCCGTTTGAGGAGCTGCACCGTCCGGTGAATCTTCTCCGCTATCCTTGTCACTCTCTTGTGCAACCTCTTCTGTGACCTGGGCGGAATCCTCCTCGCCTGCACCATTTCCACTGTCAGCACCGGTTGATTTCTCTCCCTCAGCTGCGAGGTCATCCTTGGGCGAAGTGCCGCCTTCGGAATCAGAAAGCGGCTCACCCTCGGAACTCGTTGCGGGTGCATCGGTACTCCGCTCATCATCACCCTCCTCGGCGTCAACTTGCTCGGCGTCAACTTGCTTGGCGTCACGGTCAACCCCCTCAATAACTTCTCTGATCCCGATGTACCGTTGATTGCGGATGTGGACCGGATCAATTTTGATGGTTTCGGTAAAGCTCCAACGGTATTGATCAGACGTTCTCAGCTCACTCGCACCATCACCCTGAACCGTTCGAAAATCATCACGCATGGCAGCTTCAAATTCTTCGATTACAGCGGGTTTCGTAACGGCTCCTACAACGGTCATCGTGCCACCGCCACTCCTGGGGTCACTCACTGCGGAAACACTACGCACGATCAGCTTGTCCGATTCAGGAACTTTTGCGGCGAGTCTGCGGATTTCATTCAGCCAGTTGACATCTCCATCAAGATATTTATCGACCATTTCCGTCCGGGCGATACTGACGTCCGCTGCTTTGACATCTTCCTGTTTTCCATTATTTGCTACTTTCAAAGCTTCGATCTGAACATCGAGTGCTCCAAGCTGCCGATAGATGAAAAAGGCCGCGAGGGCGGCCACAGCAACAGGGACTGCAGCGATCAGGTATTTTCGATAGGGACTTTCAACTACTTCCACGCGTTTTCGCGGATTCAGGAAGTCGAGCAGCCGGTCGGGCCCTGTTTCATCAGCGACCAAGAGCCCCACTAGCGGAGCCAGGCGTCCCACATGGTCTGGCATATTTGCTTTTGTGTTGCGGTCTACGTCTACAAGCGAGAACGGATCCAAAACCTCGACTTTACTTTCAGTGGCTTCCGCCAGCATCTCGACATCTTTCGAATGAACTGCCGCTCGGCCCCACAGTACAACTCGCTCGAGGGTTCAACTGGACCCACAGGCAACCAAGCTGCGTTTGAGTTCACCGGCTAATGCTCGCCCACGTGCTTCCTCGGCAGATGGCATTCGAACCGTGCGAACAAAGATCACACGGCCATCC
>JAPOKD010000697.1 GCA_029977825.1 Planctomycetota bacterium
ATCGCGCGTGTCACGCATGGGCACGGAAAACTGATTCACTTTTTCCCAACTCTTCAGATCCTGACTTGCAAGGACGATTATCGATGCTGTTGGATGAACCATGTGGCCGTCAGGACAACTTCGAAAAGCAAGGAAATAGCGATTCTGGAAGCGAATCAAGTCAGTAAACGCATTGTGTTCCCCATTGTGGAACACGCGACGCACGTTGGTCACACGAACCTCTGGCAAAACTGTTTGAAGCTGTTCGACGGTTTGAGCCATTCCTCGATTGCCCGACGCACTCGACCAGAAAATCAGAGTCAACAACATTGCCATGACATTCGTGGAAAGACGATTGTGGTGAACATGATTCATCGTTTGATTCCTGATGATTCCTGATGCTTTTAAGAAATTGCGTGAAGACCTGAGTGGATATTTGATCCGTCAGCAGAGTTGAGAAATGAGTAGAAAACGATTCTGAAATCAGGCTTAAACTGGCTGCTGCCTGAAGGCAACACTGACAAACTGCTGAATACAAGACTGACAAGCAGAATAGCGAATCACTGCAACAAAATGGAACGAGAGAGCGATGTGTCTTCTCAATTTGTCAAAGCAGCGTCCAGCTTCACTCACCTAGGTTACAATGCCGTGCCCGGTACAATAACGCCGGCACCCCCTTCACGATGGGGCGTGTCACAGAATTCATAAGAGCGACAGCCGACCAGTCGTTGTCAGCACAAAACCACTCGCAAAACCACTCAACAGCCTTAAACCAGCAGTGAAGACCCCGAGGATGATGTCAAAGATCCAATTTTCCACCCGGACGTGCCTCGCACTCATGTCACTGTCAACCTGCATGAATTTTTCATCAGCGCAACAGGTCACTCCCAAACCGCAGCGTTACGAGATCAGCGCGCGGGCAAGTGAAATAGACCCTCGCGTCCAGTCACATCCAGAAATCAATTACCTGCTGGAAACTGCAGGCGGCAGACCTGCTGACATCCAGAACGCGATTGTCGACACTTCTGTACCTCAACGTGGGAAGCTTGTGATTTGGCTCATGAGTCACAACCGCGGTTTGTTTGATCGTCTGGCTGACTATGGCCTGCATGCAATCCAAGTTCAATATGCCAGATCGTGGTTTTCAATCTGCTGCAAGGAAAAACCTGTCGGCCCCCATTGTCGTGGCAACATTCGTTTGGAAGCAGCGACCGGACAGGATTTCAGCGATGAAGTCAGCATCCCCAAACCCGATGGCATGATGGAGCGTGCTTATCAATTTGTGAAATGGCTGCAACGCAGTAACCCCGAGGGCAACTGGGGCCAGTTTCTGAATTCAGACCAGACCGGTCTGAATTGGGAAAAGGTCATTGTTTCGGGCAGTTCTCACGGATCGACCACGGCCGCCCGGTTCGCAAAGTATGTGAAGGTCAGTCGTGTCGTGGCTCTGTGTGGTCCACGTGATCAGTATCAGGCCTGGCAGGCCCTGCCGTCGGCGACTCCCGCGAATCGCTACTTTGGATTTTCACATGTTCTCGATGGTGGCTGGAAAGCGGATCACTACTGCCGCAGTTGGGAACTCCTGGGAATGAACCAGTTTGGCCCAATCGTCAATGTTGACACAGCCAAACCGCCTTATCAAAACACTCGCCGTTTAATCACTGACTTTGATGTTGGTGGAAATGAAAAAAGGGCTCACAGCAGCGTACAACCTGGCAGCAGTGCCTTCAAAAACAAGGACGGTAAGTTCATGCATGAAGCAGTATGGCGTTATCTCTACACGCATCCGGCGGATGTTGTAGGACCCGCCGTTCCTGCGGACAGTGACTGTGAAAAAAACCAACAACAGTAGTTTGTGACATGGTGATCTATGGAACGGCCCTGCTGGCATTCTGCATGCTGGTCGGCCTCGTCATTGGGCAGGTGCTTGGCATACTGCTGGGGGTGGGCAAAAACGTGGGTGGTGTTGGGATTGCCATGCTGCTTTTGATTGTGCTGTCCGACTGGCTCCGTCGTCGTGATCGGCTTCCGATGCCTACTCAACAGGGTGTTCTGTTCTGGAGTTCGATATACATCCCCATTGTGGTCGCCATGGCTGCCAGCCAAAACGTGATCAAAGCCGCTTCCGGTGGTTGGCTGGCACTCCTTGCGGGTGCAACAACCGTGGCAGCGTGTCTGGCTTTGGTCCCCGTGCTGAGCCGAATCGGCAGCAATGCCGCTGACTCTACCGAGTCACCACGGGGAGACGAACCATGACCTGGCTTACGCACTTGGAAGCCATCCTGCCAGGCCAAGATTCGCTGATGGCATTTCTGGGCAAACACTCTTTGAGCGTGCTGCTGGAAAAAAATTCACTGGTCACGGCCTTATTCCTGGTGGGTGCAATTTTATGGGTTTCCAGCTTCCTGTCCCGCAAACTGACGCATGGAAGAATCCACGCCTCCGCGATCGCGATTTTTTTCGGTCTGGTCCTGGCTTACCTTGGTGGAGTGTTGACGGGTGGTGAAAAAGGGCTTTCGGATCTGCCTTTGCTTGCCGGGGTTGGAGTTCTTGGTGGCAGCATGTTCCGCGACCTCGCAATTGTGGCCACTGCTTTCGGAGTTCGCTTGCAGGAATTCATCGCGACAGGGCTAAGTGGAATCATCGCACTCTTGCTTGGAATTTTCGTCTCCTTTCTTATCGGTGGACTGGTGGCGTACGCGTTCGGCTATCGCGACGCCGAGAGCATCACCACCATTGGAGCAGGGGCAGCGACCTACATTGTGGGCCCAGTGACCGGATCAGCCTTGAACGCGAGTAGCGAAGTCATTGCTTTGAGTGTCGCCGCAGGTTTGGTCAAATCGATTCTGGTCATGATCCTGACACCCTTGGTTGCATCGCGAATAGGCTTGGACAATCCGCGTTCTGCATTGATTTTCGGAGGCTTGATGGGAACAACCAGTGGAGTCGCAGCAGGCTTGGCAGCAACCAACGAAAAGCTTGTTCCCTACGGTGCCATGACAGCAACCTTTTATACGGGATTGGGATGCCTGCTCGGTCCGTCCCTGATCTTCATGATCGTTGAACTGGTCATGTAACAATTGCCGACATGGTGATCTCACTGACCCAGCACTTTTGAAACAAACATAGAAAACCGGTCTATCAATGAAACTGATTACACTCGCCGAGTCCCATGGCGATTCCATCGCAATTTGCCAAGAAGAGACCGAGTACACCTACCGACAATTGCTGCACCGGTCCGCAGTGCTTGCCTCATTCATGTTAGGTAGTGCCGAGGACCTGCGGGAATCACGAGTTGCCTATCTCATCCCCTCCGGATTTGAATACGTAACAACCCAATGGGGAATTTGGCGAGCGGGTGGCGTTGCCGTGCCGCTCAGTCTTTCTGCAACGGAATCCGAACTGGAATATGCAATCACTGATTCAGATGCACAGCGGATAATAACCAATGCTGATTTCAGTGCAAAGCTTGCACCTCTGTGTCAACGACTTGGACTGCCACTCACGGTGGTCAATGAAATCTCAGACAGTGAACCTGCAACATTACCAACGGTTCAACCTGATCGTCGAGCGATGATACTTTACACAAGCGGAACAACCAACAAACCCAAAGGGGTGGTCTCAACGCACGCGAATGTTCAAGCGCAGATTGAAGCACTCGTAACAGCGTGGCAGTGGCGTGACAGTGACGTGATTCCACTTTTCCTACCGCTTCATCACATTCACGGAATTATCAATGTGCTGTCATGCGGTC
>JAPOKD010000952.1 GCA_029977825.1 Planctomycetota bacterium
CATCCTGAAAACAAAATCAGCAGGTTGGAACGATAGCAATGCACAGCGCGAACTTCTCCGCCATGTTCCAATCTTTACAAAATGGTTTGTAGCTTCTACCCGATGCCACCTTCCAAGTTTGCGGCGAGTACAAAAACTCACCGTGAAAACTGCCTTTAAAATAAATGTCTGATGTTGGCACGATTCATGCATCTACTGTCCCGGACTGCTTTCCACTGCATACCTGATTGAGTCCTGGGGTGACGAACCACGATGCCCCATCAAAGAACACCAAGACCGTTCAAAACTATCGTCACAGGTTTGACGAAGTCGGTTGTGGGAGCAGAAACGGAAAAGAGTAGTCAACAATCTCCCGAGGATAGCGATGACCCTGCCCAACCAAGCCGTTTCACAGCACTCATTTTCAGAAAGCCGTAACAAACCAGAAGCTCGTTTGAAGAAGGTGAGCCAGCATCACACTGGAAATACGCACGATCAACCTTCCACAAACACAAATGCTCGCCAGAACGACAATCCAGATGCGCCAGAGATGTCAAGGGAATCCAGGGCAGCTGCCACGTGCGAAGAAGCCGAGACATCTTTCTTCAATCTATCCCCCATTGAAGACGCTCTGGTACGCGAAGCCTTCATAGGTCGGTTTACCCTGTAACCACACCGGCCAACGCGCTGTGACCACCGATCAAAGCCTTCACTTTCTTTTGAACGGCCCGCGATCGCCTCCTCGCACCAAGCCCTGACTAATTTTGGTAACGCCCGCTCGGCCCAGAACATCGCAACTCTCCTCCGGGCCGCGGTGAATCGTCGACGATCCATCGGGTATGCCGACCACGTGCCTTCGGCAATCAGACTGCCGTGTTCGGGGGCATTATGACGTAACACATATTTGTTGTTAGGATACGTAACGGTTATGGTTCCAAGTCAAACCAGTGGCCCGCAACAGTCGGCCCCCAGCCTCTGGCATGCAAACCATGTCGTGCACTTTCATTCCCCAGATACGCAATCATCCCAATGAAAACAGTCTTCCTGTGTGCCATCGCGTGCTTCAGCCTTGTCTTGCCCGCCGCAGCTGCAGACAGTCGCCCAAACCTGCTGTTCGTTATTGCTGACGACTGCACCTTTCGCGATATCGGATGTTACGGGGGACAGGCATCCACCCCAAACATAGATCGCTTGGCTCAGGAAGGCATGCGAATGACACATTGTTTCCAGTGCGCCCCGATGTGCTCACCGACTCGGCACAACATCTACACAGGTCAGTATCCAGTGAAGACAGGAGCCTATCCCAACCACACGCAAACATTTGACAACGTACGGAACATCACGCATTATCTGAAACCGCTCGGATATCGCGTCGCCTTGTCTGGAAAAAACCACATTGGTCCGCGTAATCTCTTCGAATTTGAGTACAGCAGCAAACAGAACAATCCGGACATGGCGGCTATCGACGAGCTCATGAGCGAGTGTACCGCAACCTCCACACCTTTTTGCATTTTTGCCTGCAGCAATGAACCACACTCCCCTTGGAACAAGGGTGACGCGTCACAATACCCCGCAGCCGACGTAAAACTGCCCCCCTATCTCGCAGACACACCTGAAGTCCGCGATGCCTTCAGTCGGTACCTCGCCGAAATCACCTATTACGATGATCAGGTAGGACAACTCCTCTCGCTTCTGGACAAACATGATCTTGCCAACGACACGTTGGTAGTGGTTGTGTCGGAGCAGGGAAATTCGTTTCCGTTTGCGAAATGGACCTGTTACGACAGCGGACTCCAATCAGCCATGCTCGTACGTTGGCCTGGCAAGGTGAAACCGGGTTCCACTACTGATGCAATGCTTGAATATGTTGATGTCACCCCGACATTTGTCGATATTGCAGGTGGCGAACTCGATGAAAGCCTTGATGGCAAAAGTTTTACTGATGTCCTTACAGGGAAAACAAGAGACCATAAAAAACATGTCTTTGGCGTCATGACCACCAAGGGCATCATCAACGGTAATCCCAGCTACCCCATCAGGTCGATTCGCTCACGTACACACAAGCTGATTCTAAACCTGCAGTCTGACCAGATATTCACCAACGCCTGTACAAAAAGCAAAGAATTCAAGTCGATCATGGCGGCGGCTGACGCTGGAGACGAACAAGCGCAGTGGGTTGTAAAAAACTACCAGCAACGGCCGGCTGTCGAGTTCTTTGACGTTCTCAATGATCCGCTTGAAATGCACAATCTGGCAGACCACCCTGAGCATCAGAAGACCATCACCGACCTAAAGACCGTGCTCGCTGCATGGATGAAATCACAAGGTGACAACGGCATTGCTACCGAGATGAAGGCCAACTCACACAAGAAGGCAGGCCAAAC
>JAPOKD010000719.1 GCA_029977825.1 Planctomycetota bacterium
GACTGTTACGCTATTGGAATGGCTGGATCCTCTCTATTGCTCAGGACACTGGACGCCCCAGTTGATCGATTGGGCTGGGGGTGTCGATCCGATCGGTCAGACGGGACAGCCATCGCGAGTCTTTTCCTTGGAACAACTTGTTCGTGTGAATCCTGATATCCTGCTGGTGGCGTGTTGTGGCATGAGTGAACAACGCACCGTAGGTGAGTGGGATGAGATTACTTCGGGAAAAAATGGGACTGGCGACTCATGGACGAAATTGGATTCTGTTGGTAACCAGTCTGTTTATCATTTTGATGGATCAGCTTTGTTCAACCGGCCCGGGCCACGATTGATTGACGCGTTGGAGTTCGTGAACAAGATCATTGAGGATTGGCACGACGCCCGGACTTGAAAGCAGGCCGAAATCGTCAACACAGCAAAGTCGCGTGGAATCATGCGGAATCATGTCATTTCTGCGGTACCTCCCCTTGCTCTGAGTGCCTCGGAATACCATCTTTTCAAACTGAAGGCTTAACACCATCACCTGATCGAGTCGGTTTGACCGTTGCTCGATCGCGAAACCGACTTCCGGAGAATCACATGAGCGCTGAGGCCAGACTGAAAGAATTGGGGATCGAGTTGCCAACTGCACCCAAGCCAATGGGGGTTTACAAGCCGATCGTTGTATCCGGAGGCATGGCTTATCTGTCTGGGCATGGCCCACTACTATCCACCGGCAAGCTGATCACCGGCCGACTTGGGCTGGATATGGACGTGGAAGCGGGATACGAGGCCGCACGCGTGACTGGAATGGGAATGCTGTCGACACTGCAGGGACACCTGGGAAGTCTCGACAAAGTCAAACGTCTCGTGAAGTTGCTGGGACTCGTCCGCAGTACGGACTCCTTTGATCAACAACCTGCCGTAATCAATGGTTGCAGTGAGTTGTTCCGGGATGTCTTTGGCGAAGATGCGGGCGTCGCTGCTCGTAGTGCTCTCGGAACCAATGCCTTGCCCGGGACAATCGCTGTCGAAATTGAAGCGATCTTCGAAGTCGATGCCTGAAGCTGATCAGCGCTGACCATCCAAAGAGGGCTTGGAAGTCAGTTCGTCTTGCGCCACAGACGAACATCATTAGGCCCGCAGAACAGCATCAACAGTGCGCCGGATGCTGCGTAGCGATCAAAAACGAACTCGTGAAAGTCGTCCTCGCCGGGCCATGGGTAGGCGTAGACCAGTGCAAAGTCATCCAGATCCAAGCCGATGGTTTGATAGGCATCGGCCACATCGTGGCTTAGGCTGGGAAGCATAGGGTCGTCAGAAAGTTCCGCCGCGCCGGGTGGCAAAAAGTTGCCCTCGACTAATTCCACGCTAACATTCCATGTCTGGATTGTTTTCCGGCCCATTGCTAGCAAATCAGGTTCTGCTTCGATGCCGAAGGCATTCAGGCCCAGATCAGCGGCGATGGCACTGACGATGGAGAAGCCACTTCCCCATTCCAGAAAACGTTGCCCCAAGCGGGGTTGGAACTGCAAGGTCCAGTTCAGGCATTGGTACACTAAGGGATAGTCAGCGGCAACGAACTGCTCAATTTGCGGGCGGTCCCAGCGGTCCTGAAATGCTTCAATTTCGGCTCGAGCAGAAGCGATTCTGGCAGCCACATCGCCGGGAATCGGCGTAGAGTCGACTGAAGATGGAATGTTGATTTGAGTGAGCACGGCATGCGTTGGGGTGTCGATTGACCAGACTTGTCAAAGAGATGTGAATCATCCTGAGTGATGGACAGTAAAACGATTTCACCACCGAGTGTCGAGGACGTCACAGTCGAAGATTGTGAAGCGGTGTTGATTTGTTTGAGCACGCGCCGTTTTGTGGTCGCTCGCCCTGGTGAGCCTCGTGATTTGTGGCCGGTCGATGGAGGCTGGGACAATCTGAGGAACTTGAAGCCCGGTGATGAAGTGATTTATAAGGGAAACGTAACAACCGTCCGGGCTGTCGATGTCTATCGTTAGAATGACGCTGACCATCTCCCGCTTGGCAAACTTCCCGTGTTCTTTCACCACACCCATTTTAGATCCTGTGGTAGGAAGTGGTGATTAAAATCTGGCAGAGTAGAGTTGTGAGAGAATCAGTTTGTTAACGCCATCCTGAAAGGTTTCGAGACGCCTGATTCTCATCCCTCGGTGATGTCCAACTCGGGATTGATTGCCATGTCCCATTGCAGAAGAGCGAGGTCGTCACGATTGGCCCAACGACTGTTGGAACCCCACAACCCACCATTGCAAACGGGGCATTTTGCGTTTTCGACATCAGGGTACTGATGAGCGGTATTCAAATCTGGTTCCAACCAGATCGCATCACACTCATCGCATACCACCAGTCCATGGGGTGATGCAGCGGTGTCTGAATCCATTTCGGAGACCCTCGCAAGCTGAGGGTTGCAGATTCTAACTCCACAAAGTCCACCACCACAAAGTGGGCAAAAGTCGATTGAATGTTGCGGGCTCATAGGGATAAAAATCGCTTGTGTTGTCGTTGGTGTGACCTGGTGTCACAAATTACATGGGATAGGCAGTAATAACACGTTTGCCTTCGAGTACCAGACGTACGCGTCTGGCCATCGGATTGCGACGGCGGCCACCATCCTGACCTCCTACGAATCCGATGCGTTTTCCCAGATCAACAGTATAGATTGTACGATTGCGATCCACGGTCTTGGTCGTTCTTTGTTGTTTCTGTGCGCGTTGGTACGCGTCATCGATAGTCTTCAATGCTCCCTGCATGCCTCCATCAAACACGCCGTGCTTGCCCGGGCGTTTGGGTTGGTCTTTGACATGGCGTTGCAGATGGTCCAGTCGATGGCCTTCGGCACTTCCTGGGCCGTAAATCAAGCCCGCAGGAGAAAGGTATTGGTCGTTGGATATTTCATGCAGCAAACCGTGGAGCAGGGTTGCGGGTTGATTCCGGTTTAGCTGCTGGTCATCGGGACGCTGTTTTCCCTCGCTGTTGGTTGCAGGCGGCCCTCGAGACTTGCCACTTGTGGATTGGTTTTCTGGCGCTGTCGCTTGCGTTGCTCGCTGTGTGCCTGTTTGAGGAGTTGAGTCATCACTTGATGCGAGCGTGGCGGGTCCGGAGGGTTCGGATTTTCGGCTGTCGGCCAAGCCGTCCGTGTTCACGTTTGTAGGGTTTCTAACAGTCGATTCCGTTTGAGTGGATTTTGCGGATCTCGACTGATGTGAATCGGCTTCAAGTTGCTGTGAATTTCCTTCTCGTCCGTTGAGGCGCTGGCCTTCCGGATTATTTTGGGAACGGGACGCGACTCCCGGTCCAGGCTGGATGAGCTGCTGCAGTTCGGGCGGTAGTAGCGTGTAGCTAGCCAGAATTAGCACCAGAATGCCGAATCCAATGAGTTTTTGTTTCGATCTGTTCATGGACGCTGTTTTTCACAGTAGGACTGTTGTCGGGTCAATCAGATCTGGATTCATCATCTTGACCACAAACGCGGGCTGACACTTTTTATATCAGTGACTTGCAGAAAGGAAATATCGACACATGAAGAATCTGCTTTTAATGGGATGTGCTCTACTTGCCACTTGCGTGACTCTGGAGGAGGTTAACGC
>JAPOKD010000104.1 GCA_029977825.1 Planctomycetota bacterium
CGAACTCGATTGGCGATCGCAACTGGGGGGCGTCTGACTGTCTTAGGGCCCGCTGTGGAAGAATTTGGCGAAGATCAGCAAATCGATGCATTGATTCGAAAGTATGGATACCGGACCAAGGCTGAGATCATCGACTTGTTCGCAGACAACGAGGATCTTGCCGCTAACCCGTCGGCTGCTGCACATCTGGTTCACGGATCCCATGAAAATCGCTTTGAGGTTGTGTACGCCGCGGGAAAATTGACGGCCGATGAAATCGAGTCCGTGAATTATACTCCCGGCGATATCAATGCCCTCATGCAGAGGTATGACGTCGCAAGCCTGAGTGATGGCTGGCACCGCGATGAGGACGGCTCGGAATTTTACTTCATCAGAAATCCAGCGTTAGGACTTTGGCAGGCACCGCTCGCTTGAGTCGTCAGACCGTTTCTGGGCGGTTACCGAAATACCGGCGTGAGGCTACTGAAGAAGGTGGCCATTTTCACGCGCTGGCTTCGGCTGCGAAATCTTAAAGAGGTGTGCTTGCTTTGCGACAGGTTTACGGGGTGATGTTTTTACTCACCGCGCGAACAAAGCGCAGTAGCAAAGGGTGGGCAGGTTTAGCCATTTGCCCATGGTTGTAGCCATCGAGTTCATGCAAAGTTGTCTTCTCATGACCCGCAACTTTCATCATTCGCCACATGTAGGCATTCTCTTCGTACCTGCCTAGCATCTCCAGTTCACGGTCGCCTGTGATCAGAAGCAGTGGTGGCGCATCGGCGCGGACATGGAACAAGGGAGCCATGTCGTCCAGGATCGGCTGTTTGCCATCAATCCCGCGTTCCCTGCGGACGGTGAAATGAGTGATGGTATGACCGCTAAATGGAATCAAGCCTGCGATTGCATTTGCGTCGACGTCGTACTTTTCAAGCCAGCGTTTGTCCAAGCCAAGCATGCTTGTCAGGTAGCCACCGGCTGAGTGTCCGCTGACAAAAATTTTCTTTGGAGAGCCGCCATATTTCTTGATGTTGGCAAAAGTCCACGCTACCGCTGCAGCTGCGTCGTCAATGCAGTCCACGACTTTTACTTTCGGGCTCAAACGGTACTCCACGGCAACAACTGCAATGCGCTGCTCGGAAAGCTCACTGGGGATCTTTCGTTTTCCAGACGTAAGCCCGCCTCCATGGAACCATACCACGGTGGGAAAATCTTGCACGTTCTGCGGATAGTGAATGTCGAGGACGCACATCTTGGAGGTGTATGGTTCAGTCGAAGTGCGGTACGGAATATTCGCTTTGGTCTGGTAGCCGTCAGACTTTGAGGCTTGACCTTGAGTTTCACCACAGGGAAGGATGAACGCGACGAAGCTCAGAGCGGTGATGTAGCGTAGGTCTGAAAGCGGCATGATGGATTACGAAAGGGCGGGGAGTTTGAACGATTGTGGTACACACTGTAGCGAATCATGGGTCTGAGAGAGCCACGATTCGATGGAGTCATGCGCATTCGGTGGAGCAAGCATCTTCGAGGTCAGACCGGAGCAGACCTCACGAGTCTGCTGGGGACGATGTTGGCATGAAAAAACTCCCAGTGCATTACCACCGGGAGTTTAAATCAGTTTGAGTTCATTTCTGGCTGGCTCGCGTGGGCGTCCCAGCCAGATCTTCGTTGGATGCGGTGTCACACCTTGCGGGCTGTTTGGGACAGCCTGCGGTGATCAGCTGCAGCCCATGCTGTTACCGCAGTTGTGACACAGGTAACAGTTGCCATTTCGAACGGTGATGCTGCCGCAGTTGTCGCATGAAGGAGCGTCGATTTGGAATCGGGCAAACTGGTCGCCTTGTCCATTCCCCGCGCCCTCGGTTGATGCTGCGGGGGGCTTTGAGCCGTTGCCCGTCTCACCGATACTCGCCAGCAGGGTCGCACGTTCCGCGAGGGCAACTGCTGCCCCAGCGTCTTCTTTCAGGCCATCCATCACTGGACTGGCAGGAGCAGGTGAAACCTCTGAACCGTTTCCGTTGTTGGTATTGTCGGTTGCTGTGGGAACATGATCATGACCACTCATGAACGTCAGGCCGAGCCAGCGGGCGATATAATCCACCACGCTCTTGGCGATCCGGATGTCCTTGTTGGAAGTATGGCCCATTGGCTCGAAACGAGTGTGGCTGAACTTGTTGACGAGGACTTCCAATGGAACACCGTACTGCAAAGCGATGGACAGGGCGGTGCCAAAACTATCCATGATTCCGCCGATGGTTGACCCTTCCTTCGCCATGGTGATGAATATTTCACCTGGCCGTCCATCAGGATAAAGACCCACGCAGAGGTAGCCTTCGTGGCCTGCGATCGTGAACTTGTGCGTCACACTCTGGCGAGTGTCGGGCAGGCGTTCACGTCGTGGCCTGTAGACGATCTTTTCAACCGTTTCGGTGATGACTTCTGCTGCAGTTGCTTCTGTCTCGGAATCATCTGCTTTGGTGTTGAGTGGCTGCGATTGCTTGCTGCCATCACGGTAGATCGCGACAGCTTTCAGCCCGAGTTCCCAGCCCCAGAAGTATGCATTTGCAATATCTTCCGGGGTAGTGTCGTTGGGCATGTTCACGGTTTTGCTAATCGCACCCGACAGGAATGGTTGTGCGGCTGCCATCATGGTGACGTGCGCCTGCCATGGGATGCTCCGGACCCCGTTGGCTGGCTGGAATGCACAGTCAAATACCGGCAAGTGTTCCGCTTTGATGTCAGTTGCACCTTCGATGGTGTCGTTCGCATCGATGTGCTTCAGAATGTTGCCAATCTGTTCTTCGCTGTAGCCGAGTTTCTTGAGTCCCAGATTCACGGTCTGGTTTACAATCTTCAACATTCCACCGCCGGCAAGTTGTTTGTACTTGACCAGTGCGATGTCCGGCTCGATGCCTGTTGTGTCACAGTCCATCATGAAGCTGATGGTTCCGGTTGGGGCAAGCACCGTGGCTTGTGCGTTGCGGAAACCGTACTTTTCACCGATTTCCAGAACATCGTCCCAAAGTTTGGTAGCCGCTTCTTTCAGTTCTGCCGGGCCGTTGTCATCGATTGCATCGCACGCATCGCGGTGCATTTGCATCACGTTGAGCATCGGCTTCTCGTTTTCAGCGTAGCCTTCAAACGGTCCAACAACGCTGGCAAGTTCCCCGCTGGTGCGGTTTGCCTCGCCGTGCAGAAGCGATGTCAACGAACCGCACAGGCCTCGTGCGGCATCTGAATCGTAAGCGATGCCACGTGACATGCAGACGCTACCCAGGTTTGAGTACCCCAAACCGAGAGGGCGGAATTTGTGGCTGTTGCGAGCGATTGGTTCCGTTGGATAGCTGGCGTGGTCAACGAGGATTTCCTGAGCAATCAGGAACAGGCGGCAACTCGCCCGGAAACGCTCGGTATCGAACGATCCATCTGGTCCGACGAACTTCATCAAGTTGATCGATGCCAGGTTACATGCCGTGTCATCGAGGAACATGTACTCGCTGCACGGGTTCGAAGCGTTGATCTCACCACTGTTGGGGCAAGTGTGCCAGCGGTTGATGGTCGTGTCGTACTGAACTCCCGGGTCGCCGCAATTCCATGCACACTCAGCCATCTTGTTCAAGAGTTCTTTGGCATCATAAGCGGGGGCGTCACTCTCACATTTGTCACTGACCCAACGCGTTTGCCACTGCTTGTTGTCACGTACTGCTTCCATGTAGTCGTCAGTGAGTCGAACTGAGAGGTTGGCGTTCTGGAAGCACACACTGCTGTATGCCTCGCCGTTGAAATTCGACTCGTAACCTTCGCGAATCAGGGCATGAGCCTTCCTTTCCTCGGCCCACTTGCATTCTACGAATTCCAGAATGTCTGGATGCCAGACCTTCAGAGATTGCATCTTCGCGGCTCGACGTGTCTTGCCACCACTCTTCACAACACCAGCGATCGAGTCATAGACACGCATGAACGAAAGCGGGCCGGATGGTGTTCCACCACCTGACAGTTTCTCTCGCTGCGAACGGATCGTGGACAGGTCGGTACCTGTGCCACTGCCGAATTTGAACAACATCGCCTCGCTGCAGGCAAGACGCATGATGTCTTCCATATTGTCATCAACGCTTTGGATGAAACATGCTGAGCCCTGCGGATATTCATAGGGGTTTTCTGGCTGGGCAGTTTCGCCCGCCACTGCGTCCCAGTGCCAGTTGCATTTGTCACCCACTACTCCGTACTGAGCGTGCAGGCCAACGTTGAACCAGACCGGACTGTTGAACGCACCGTGTTGATGCAGGCACAACCATGTCAGGTCGCGATAGAAACGGTCACCATCCTCAGGAGAGTCAAAGTACCCGTCGGCCAGACCCCAGTCTGTGATGGTCCGTGTCACGCGGTGGATGAGCTGGCGTACGCTACGCTCTCGCTCTTCGGTGCTGTTGGGATCACCGTAGAAATACTTTGAGACGACAACGTTGGTTGCCAGTTGGCTCCACTCCGCTGGAATCTCGCAATCGTTCTGCTCGAACAGAGCGTTGCCGGATTCGTCTTTGATAGCGGCGCTTCGCAGTTCCCAGCTGACCGTATCAAATGGGGTGTTCTCGTTCTCGGGACAAAAGTTTGCCTCGATCTTCAGACCGTTCCCGCTCTGTCGCAGTTTGCGGCCGAAGCGAGCACTCGCGTATTCCACGCCATGCTCAGTGTTGACCTTTTCCAACGCTGGATCGCCAGCGACCTCGGCCGAGGTACGTGCATACAGAACCGTTGCCATTGCTCTAAGACTCCTATTGAGTTCATCCCTGGGACGGTGTGAGGTGCCAAGGTTGATTCGCAATCCTCGCGAAGCACCACATCCGACCATTCTATGAAAAACCGTGTACATGTGTCGACTGCCAGCCTGTCCCGAATGATGACGAACAGTAAGGAACCAAGTCGTTTGACGCGTTGGGTTCCAAAATACTCGTGCATCTTGCAGGCAGTATTGAAAGCACTACCCCTAGTAGGTTGGCCGTCTGGAGGCAACTACATGTGGGCGACTGGGGAATCTTAGGGATAGAATCGGCCATGTCAAACACTTCTCTGAATAAATCTTTAAAGTGTTATTTGGGAACACTTTACGCAAAGATCACTGCGGTGATACGGACCTGCCGTGATGGTGCCCCCGATGCCGTAACTTCATGACTGCTTGATAGTTAGTGAAGTTCGCAAGGGTTGGATGAGATGTCAGGATTGCAGCGAAGAATTTTCAAAATTTATGAGTCCATTCACATTTGTGGTAAACCAGGGTAGATGCGTAGAGTTGCAGGCTGATATCTCAACCACCGGGAGGCTCCTCTTCTGTTTGCAATCAAAAGACAGCTACTCGCATGCAAATACTGCGAGCTGTCAGGTGCACGTGGGGACTGGCGACGGGCGACTGGGGAGATCAGCTTTTCCTTGTGATTTGTATCACCGTCGGCTCACAGCCTTTGCAGCTCTGCTTGACTGGTTCCAACCAGATCTAGCGTTCCAGTCCCTCGCTCACGCTTCGGGTTACCAAGTCAGTCGCACTGCACTTATAAGAACCCTCTGGCGTTATTTCGGAAACAATCGCGGCTCCGGTGTCAATATCAGTGACGACTGATCCCTAGACCCAAAAGTGTGTCTTGGATTGGTTATACTCAAGGTCAGCACAGCGGTGCCAAGTTCAACTTTTCGACGGATTGGGCAAGTGGGCCTCTGCAACCAATACGGGACATTGGCACCCGTGTGGTATTGGCAGATGAAACAGGACGATTCTGCTTGCTCTTCTCTCTCTTCTTCGTCTGAAATTAAAAATCATGAAGCATTCGCATCCGGCTGTTGGGATCGATTTGGGTACTACCAATTCCGCTGTAGCATTTGTTGATTCGACAGGTAGGCCTGAAACGATCCGCAACTCGGAGGGTGGACTTTCAACGCCCAGTGTCATTTTCTTTGATCGCGGGAACCCCGTCATCGGCGTGGAGGCAGTCGAGGCAGGAGTTGAAGAGCCAGAACGCCTCGCCATGTTTGCTAAACGTGATGTGGGTGAACAGCTCTTCCGAAATGCGATTTGCGGGGCAAAGTTGCCACCAGAGGTTTTGCAGGCTTTGATCCTTGCCAAGCTCAAGGAAGATGCTGAATTGAAGCTGGGCGAACTGCAGAAGGCCGTGATCACAGTGCCGGCGTTCTTCAATGAACCTTGTCGCAAAGCAACTCAGGATGCCGGCAAGCTGGCAGGCTTGGAGGTATTGGACATCATCAATGAGCCAACCGCGGCCGCTATCTGTTACGGTGTCCAGCAAGGTTTTCTGTCGGCCGAAGGCGCTGCTTCTGCAAAGGAGCGTGTGCTTGTTTATGACTTGGGCGGCGGCACATTCGACGTGACAGTCATGGAGATCGAAGATCGAAAGTATCACACAATCGCGACGAATGGTGATGTTTATCTGGGAGGAATCGATTGGGACCGTCGTGTCGTGGACTTCATTGCTGAGTCGTGGATCGAAGAACACGGGGATGATCTTCGCGTTGACCCCATTGCAGAACAACTGTTACTGCGAAAGGCAAATCAAACCAAGCATGCATTGACCCAGCGTGAGTCTGTTCCGATTGCTTTCAGCTATCAGGGGAAGCGGATTCGCCCTGAGATGAATCGGGAAAAATTCAAAGAACTGACCGAAGACCTCCTTGAACGGACTCTCATGACCGTCGAGTTGGTGTTGGATGAAGCGGACGTCAAATGGAGTGATCTTACACGCCTGATTCTTGTTGGTGGTTCTACTCGGATGCCCATGATTCATGATGAATTGAGCCGTCTGAGTAATCTGGAAATTGACCGATCGCTTTCTCCTGACGAGGCTGTGGCGCATGGGGCGGCCATTTACGCTGGTATTCGACTGGGGCAGGCTTGCGAGTCCTTTGCGGGAGTCTCTGTTACCAACGTCAATTCGCATGACCTTGGGGTGCTTGCGGTTGACCCGGAGACGGGAGAGCCGAGGCGTCAGATCATGATCAAGCGAAATACGTCGCTGCCTGCCCGAAAAAGAATTCGATTTCGTACACATGAAGATGGGCAACGCAATGTAAAGGTTGAGGTGGTTGAAGGTGGTGATAACCGGGGTCGCAACGCGACACGGATCGGTAAGTGTCTGGTAGATGACCTGCCCAAGGGTACACCCAAGGGCACCTTCGTGGATGTAATGTTTGATTATTCGCAGGATGGACGCCTGGTTGTCAGCGCAAACTTGCCCACCCTCAATCAGGCCGCAGAGATGACCATGGATCGTGCTGCCGGTTTGTCAGAGGATGTTCTGGAAAAGTGGACTGACTTGCTGGCTGCGGGGATCACCGAGGAGACGCTGGCCCGAGAGGCAGAAGCCAGTCAGGATCAGGATGAGGCGGATGACGATGGGCAGTTGGAATTGCTTGAGGCCTGGGCAGATGAGCCCGATGAAACGCAACAATCCGGAATGAGTGTTGATGGCTTGGACTCCGATGAGGCAATCTTCCCAGGTCTATTTCTTTCAAAGCCGAGTGATGCCAGGATGGCGAGCGTGAAGTCCGAGGCGACTTCTTTTAGTCAAAGTGAACCAGAGGTATCGAGCAGAACCGCTCCACCGGAAATTCTGACTGGTCAAAGCAAGTCAGCTAGTGCCGAAAAACAGAATTCACAGGGAACTCCCAGTAAGCGTAAGCTCAAACGCAAGGTCATCGGCGAAAACACGGCTCCCTCGCCCGCTACCGCAGAGCAGCCATTTGGTTTCACCCCTGTGCCGTCCGCTTCTGGCGATAACTCGAAAACGCCCGTCAAAGGTCCGCCAAAACTGCCGGAAATTAAGCCCGTTGCACAGGCTTCACCGAAGGTGGACGCTGCCAAAGTATCTCGCGGTAAGCAAGTTGGATCGGAATCAGAGAGTAAAGCGGGCCATAAAGCAGCGGGTATGCCTGACTTCAGTGTCCTTGAAAAACTTTCTGAGCCGCCAGCCTCCGCCGATGGGGCAGCTTTGGATGCATTCTTCAGCAAGCAGAATCCCCCACCATCGAGTGTGTCCGCACCCGCGATTAATCTGAATCTGGCACAGCCGCCGAAAAAAAACCAGGCGTCGAAAAAGAAGGGCAAACGCGGTTAGTCAAAAGGCAACGTGAGCAAAGGAGATGTTGCAGTAAGCTGCGGGATGACCGAAGTGATGAATCAGGATCAGACAAAACATGATTGACGTGGTACGGAGCGTGTGATGGATGGGCGACATCTAATTACAGTCACAAACGGCAGAGAACTCTATAAAATTGCCCCTGAGCAACTTCCGCAGGCGGTGGCTCGAGGGCTGTCTTGTCCTGTTGCCTCAGCTCAAACACTCGTCAGTAACGGGGAATGCCTGTTTGAAATTCCCGTTGAGGACGTTGAAACAGCAAAAGCTGATGGGCTACATGACTTGCTGACGCGAGAACGTGCTGAATGGTCCGAACGTTGCAGAGACCAGTCGGTGGGTGTTAGCAGTGAACAGGGGGGACGCTCGCCGACTGAAGAAGCTCCTCCTGTCGTATTGCTGCCCGCAGCTGACCTCAGCGAACATGCCCATCAGATACCTGATGCAGAACGGTTGATGGAGAGTCTTCATCGTTCGGAGGCCGAAGCTGAGGCTCAACGTGCATCACAGCAGCAGGCACTCGATGAAACTGAGGGCTGGCGATGGTACTTGCTTCGAATGAAGTTCTGGATCGAGGAGCGACGGCAGGTGCTGCTCGGTCAGCTTCGGGGCAGCAGCGTCAGCCTCGTTGTACACGTGGCGGTGCTGTTAATTCTGGCCAGTCTGTTCATTAATGTTGAAGACGATGGGCCCAAGGGACTTGTCATTACCTCGTCACCCCCGTCCGATAATCCGGTTCAAGAGGTGGTGATCGAACCTACACCGCTGGAAGTGACTGAGCCAACTGAGACTGAAGCGGCGGAGTCCCCTGCTCCGGAAGAGGTTGTTCGTACCGAGTCCGTAACCGCGCCCAACTTCATGGAGTCAATCAGCGGAGCAGCCATTAAGCCACCAGCAAGCGCGGCTGCTTCAGGAACAGGCAAAGCAGCGCCGACAAGCAAGCCCGCGTTCTTCGGAAGTAAGGTTTCGGCGGTGGATTATGTTTTTGTCATCGACAATTCCAATAGCATGACCAGAGGGCGATTTGAAACAGCACTCAATGAATTGTTGAGGGCGGTGGCTCAGTTGAGCGCAAGGCAGCGCTTCTATGTGATTTTCTACAGTGACACCGCTTACCCGTTGTTCTATCCCAAGCCAGCGACGGATCTGGTCAATGCGACCACTCGAAATAAACAACGCTTGAGGTCCTGGCTGGGGACTGTGGAATTGTGCCTGAAAACAAATGGCAAAGAAGCGATTGCTGCTGCGTTTGCTTTGAAACCGGATGTGATATTCGTGCTTGGCGATGGTGCCTTTACGGATAAAGCCTCTGCTTTTTTTGCCTCACGTCCACAGAAAAAAATCCCATTACACACATTGGGAATGGAGGTGAAACCCAAAGACGCCGCCGGTTTTCAGAAACTGGCGAAAAGCAATGGCGGGACTTACAAAGACGTCGGTGTGGCTGATGGCGCTCTTGCGATTGCAAACAAATTTCCAAGGAAGAGAAATACGACTCGAGGTCCCATTTGGGGAATGAAGCTTCCGATCAAACCAAAATTGAAGTGAACCGTGACTGTTCCCTGCTGATACTGCTAACCCTGATAAATGAAGTTGATTGTTTATGAACCGTGTTGCTACATGCCCAAAGTGCAAGACGGGATATGAGTTGGATGAAGATGACATTGGTCATTTAATGGAATGTGAATGCGGGGCTGCTCTTTTTGCCTGTCATACCCGTTCACTCAACGTATTTGATCTGTTCTGCGGGGACTGTGGAAGCCAGCACGCGGTGCGAGGCGCTGACGTTGGCAATTTAGTTGAAGTTGATTGCGGGCGGACCGTTCGTGTGCCAGGCGTCATGCTGCGATTGCCGGTTGGGGATCAGAAGCTAGCCGCGCGAGCGAGTGCGGAATGGCAACGACATCAGCAAGGAAGTCCAGTTGAAAGTCGCCGTAGGCAACCGGCTGCGTATCCGCCTCCGCTCAAACAAACCGCAGATGGAACCCCACGCAGGACAAGTACCCGCGTAGAAAAGATCACCGACGCGGACAGAAATAATACTGACGTCGGCAAGAACAAGCACGTTGGCAAGGACACAACGGGAGATGGAGCTGATCCTTCCACAACTGAAGCCGATGGGAACAGCTCGGCTTGCTTGGACACCGCAAAGAACCAAATGGCTGTTGGAGGTGCAGGTAATCGTGAGGTAAAGAAACCGGCAACAGCAAAACGTCATCTCGGTTCAATGTTGGGGGGTGCATCAGTGGCTGCGTTCCTGATCGCTGCAGTCGTGATGTTTCTGCTTAGAGAGCCACCTTCCAAGAAGCGAGCGAATCGATCAGCGAATGTAAACCGCTCGGCACCTTCCAAAGGCATGCAACCCGGTGCTGCCCCCGAGTTGCAGACCCGAGCGGTTATTGCCGGCGTTGGGTTGAGTGTGGCGTCCGAGGATCTCGGTGTGAGTGGTCTGCCCACAGCGCAGGTTGCATCTGCTCAAGCGGTGGCGGCTGCTGATGATGCCGGAAAGAGCGGCAGTTATCGTTTGCCGGCTCCCACGATTTATGCTTTGCCAGCGAAAAAGCAGCCGCGTGATCGTATTGCTGTTCAGAAGTCGAAGACCTCTTTTTCTGATTTGCAAAGTGCCATGAAAACGGTATTTGATAAATACGGACGGGTGCAGAAGCTGAAAGAGCAGGCTGATGACTCGGGTCTGCAGGAAGACGTCGATGCCTATCAACAGGCCATTGGCCGCACTATCGGTGTAATCGAGCAGGTGCAGCAATTTGCCGTTAACAAGTCGGCGGAGAAAGAGACGGCCACGACGCGATATTTGTTGGCTTTTCTTTACCTGAAAGCTGGAATGCTACCAGAGGCCGCTGTTATGGGAGAGGCTGTTGTCCGTTGGGGTGACATTGCCGATCCTTCTACAAAAGAAGCCGGGATGATCGCGCTTGCCGCAACGCAGGAACTGTGTGATGTGCACTGGGGCGTGGCCGAAGATCTTGGCGAAGTAAGGCACATGGAAAATGTCGCCGATGTCTTGCGACGACGCTGGCCAAAAGATGGTCAGAATGACTTGATTGTGATGAATATCGCATATTTGTATGAGGCATTTAATCAACCTCGGAACGCTGTCCGCGTCTATAAGAAAATATCGGACTCGTCTGAGCATTATGGGACAGCAACGCTGGCTAGTGGCATGGCTGAATGGAATGTCTTGCGACAACAGCAATTGGCGAGCGGAAAACCAATCGTCCCAGAAGATCGAAAACGGGTCAAACAGCAGATCGCAAAGGGGCTTCGGTTGGTGGAGAAGAAGGATTCGACCCTAACCCTGAGTGGTGTGGAAGCC
>JAPOKD010000723.1 GCA_029977825.1 Planctomycetota bacterium
ACCAGCCGTGGGAACGACATCGAGGGAACATCGTGGAGGAGCCAGAGATGTTGAAGCACAAAGGTGTTTACTATCTGACCTATTCGGGAAGTCATTTTGAAAGTCCGGAGTATGCTGTGGGTTATGCGACCTCAGACAGTCCCTTGGGGCCATGGGAAAAGTATGAACGCAATCCCGTGATGAAGTCGACATCCTACGCGCATGGTACAGCGCACCATTGCTTCACTGAATCGCCTGATGGTAAGGAGTTGTTTATCGTGTACCACCGGCATCATTCGCTGACGAAAACGGAGCCTCGGCAGTTGTCGGTTGATCGTGCAATGTTTGTTCCACAGGAAAATGGGCCTGATGTGCTGCAGATTCACGGTCCGACCTCGTCGCCACAGCCGATGCCAGCAGACGTGGACGAATGATGTGAGGTGTCGCAGGTTGAACTCAAGAGCCAAGGTTGGGATTGCTTTGTTTGGGGTGTGCGTGGCGGGGTATGGCGTAGGAGAGGAAGCACTAGACTCTGTAAAATGTTTACCGAGCCCGCATTCTGGTCCCAGCCCTGCGATGGCTCCAACCAAATGCCATGATCCGAAATAGCAATGATGTCGGTGGGGTGATTGGATTGCTGCATTTTGTTACGTTGACGGAGGTGTCAGAGTCGTGGATGGTTTGATGAGCCGTGCGTGTTCGTCTGGTGGTTGGGCGTTGTTGATTCTTTGAATGCTGTGAGGCTCAGGCGTGTTTAGCCATTGGTTGTTCATCAACACAAAAATCAACGGTGGAAACCTGCGAATCGGGTTGGCGCGATGAGCCGAGCTGTTGTTCCTTTAATAATCGTTCCTTGCATTGTGGCAGTGCTTGTCTGGTTCGTGCTGCGTGGTCTGCAGGGTTGGTGGTTATTCGCTGGGTTGAACGATAAACGGCCCGGTATTGTCTTTGTGGCAGCGATGATTGGATTCGCCGGCGTTTTGATTAGCGAATTTTTCGTCTATCAGCGTCACGTCGCTGCACGCGCGCTCTCGAAGAGAATGTCGATGGTATTCGCTTCCAGTCTTTCACCGTCGCTGACGATGCGCATCAAACACGTGGTGCTTGGAAAAGGCAGCCAAATAGCAGTGTTCATTGAAAATGCTATACAGGGTAACTTTCAGGAAATGCAGCTGGTTATGGCTGACTTGCAGGTCGTTATTTCAGGAGAAGAGACTTCTGAAAGACAGGATATGACAATTTGGTTATTCACAGATCGTGTTGCGTGTTTTCCTAAGTTCGCGATCCTGCCGCGAAAGGCGGCGAGCAAGGAGAAAACCAGGCGAGAGGGCAATCTTGCGCATTATCCATCTTTTTCAAAGCTGTATATCATCGCAAGTGATGAGTCAGAGGTGGTCGAGGAGCTTGTTAGCGAGGAGGTTCGCAGCTATTTCCGTTCGCGTCACGACTGGCAGATTCATGCGGACGGGGCAGACATCGCTTTTGTCCGGAAAGGCAAAGTCGCCGTTGATGATTGGGAAATGCACTTACGAGAGGCGATGGGGGCTGCCAAACTGCTGAAAAGGTCACTTCAAGACTTACCGGAGCGAAAAATTCCAAATGACAAGGTTGATGGACGCGATATCGAAACACCGCATCGCTCCGTAAACCCATCTCACACTTGGGGTGCACAAACGCAAACGCGTGGGGCTTTGCATGCGGATCGTCAATCCAAAACGTCGTCTGGCCCAGGGGAGCTTTCAATAGACAACCAGGAAGGAACAAGGAATCTCAAGTCGCGGGCTATTGGAGAACTGCAGTTTGAAAAGAAAGATCCGGTTAGCGTGTTCAGTGCTATCGATTCACTTGTCGAGCGGGCTGGGAAAAAGGCCGTTCGCTACGAAGAGGTTTCTGAATTCATGCACAGTCTGCCGCCTCGGACGCTAACGCATCGGCTTCGGAATGAAAATGTGCCATGTGTTCCTGGCCTTTTCTGGTTCATGTCTTTTCCCCTGGTTGTGCTGGGTTTGGCGACGCTCACTTGGGGGTGGTTGTTCGCCGTTCGCGCGATCCAGGTGGGCGACGAATGGTTCATCGTATTTGGTGTCATTGTTCTCCTGCCGATAGTTGCAGTGTGGGTTTTCTTTTTCCGAAAACGCCGGATTTACCTTGAAATATTGCGTGACGGTGTGTGTGCGCCGGCAGTCGTGGAGAGTCGCTGCTCGACGTATGACTACGACCTTGAGGACTGGCTTGTGTGCAGACACAAGATTCAGGTTCAGTTTTGGGCTGGCGAGGAATCGGTGAATCGTGCAGTGAAGGTACAAGGTATGCAAATGAGAACTCTGCAACGATGCCTTGCTGAGGGAACGGATTTATTTGTTCTCTACTTGAAGCATCAGCCAGAATCTTTTCTTTTGTCCGTGCAACTGGCGAGCAGGCGTATTGCTGAGTGACCGTGGATCACCACTGGAAACTGGCTACGGCTTGCAGTTTGAGTGGGTGAATGTGCAGTTGGTGTTTTGGATTCTTAAGCTTTGCTGGTTCAATGATACAGGCAAGCCGGTTTTCATTGCGGCATGCGAAGAAGTTGGTTGGATCGCAGTTGAAGCGAGGGGAAACTCGTTTGAGAGAGCAGAAGCGAAGGTGTTTCTGACAATGCAGTTGTGTAATTTGCATACGAGACGTCTGGTTGCGGGCTGGCTAATGGTGAGTGCTGCCAGTACTTGACTCTTGGAGGAGACCATGCGATTGAATTCGGTTGAATCAACAAAGACTTCGACAGATTCAGGATCTGTCAGGAAAGCAGCACGGCAGAGTGCTGTGGAGTTCGAAAAAGTTGTCTCGTTCATGCAGTCGCCGGTGCCTCGCGTAGTTCCGGAGGCTTTTCGAGCCGCGCGTTTTTCAACAGGGCACCTGATTCTGTGCCTGATCTCCATTGCAATGGGTTTGTTTGGAATCTTGCTTGCTTACATCGGGCTTGTGTCACTTGATACTTTTGCGGGTTTTTTTTGGAGCCTGCCTTTTATCACGCTGTCAATTGTTTTGTTGCTGTACATTTCCAGACAACGCATGAAGTATCTTGAGATACTCCGTGACGGGGTGTTGGCACATGCAACGATTCAGAGTCTTGGTGGAGGCAGGGATACACCTTCGGTAACCAATTATCAGTGCACAGTGCATTTCGAGTCAGATGGGGAAACGGTTTGCCGCCCGGTAACGGTGAAAGGGATGCAGGTCATGTCGCTAAGAAAGTGCGTTGATTCCGGGGATAAAATGCCATTGTTGTATTTGAGGCACGATCCGAATCAGTTTATTCTGGCAGCGAAGCTCACGAACTGGGATGTCACCCAGTAACAGTTGAGTCCCATTCGTCCTTGCACGTTACTAACTTGTGGTCATTGTTTCTGAAGTTGTTTTCAAACGTGCGAATCAATGGCTGATTCGAAATGTTTTTCCTGACCAGAATATGCCCTCGTCATTGGTAAGTTTCAAACGCAGGTAACGGGGCTGTTGATCTTCCATGAGCGGTATGGTGATTTGATTCGAGCCTTCCGCGATTTTGGGTAGACGAATTTCGTGTTCCCATTGGTTAGCGAATGTCAGGGCTTCTTTACTGCCGTAATA
>JAPOKD010000380.1 GCA_029977825.1 Planctomycetota bacterium
ATGTGTGCTTGGTTTCCTGCAACTGCCCCGTCCGAGTCCAGATAAAGTCATATCCAGACGGATGACCAAAGTTGGGGGAGTTACAAGCACTCGCAAACTGGTCAATCATCGTGGCCTTATCCAGATCCCAGATCTGAAAAACGTGCTGATCAGTCTCGCTGCTTTCGGTGATGTTGTAGATCACCATCGAAAGGCATTTCGTGATCTTGGGTTTCTTGGATTTTGGAAACCGCTCGCACTTTGCAGGGATTTCATCCTCAGGGATGTTGCCGCCTTCGATGCCCCTTTCCAGCAAATCCTGTGATAGCCAGCGCATACAAGATCGACCGCCTTCATCAGTCTCATACCAAAGGCTGAAACCAAATACGGCCTCACTTAAAACGCGGAACTCAACGCTTCCAGGTCCAATGACCTTTCCTTTGTCGTTGGTTTCCTCTTTCGGTGCCCGAAGATAGCGCCCCGGACCATCCGACATTTTCTTGCGCTGCTCCGCTTCATGCGCTTCTTTTTCAAGCTGGAGCTTAAAAGAAGACGGCAGGAATTCCTTAACCGGCTTCTGTGCCGCTTTGGCTGTTTTTAGTGGCATTTTGGAACTCGCGTAGATTTACTGGCATGAGAATCAACTTCCAGGTGCCTTCGTTGTATCAACTACACAAGCCAACCGCAACCTAAAAAAGTTATGCGCTGAATTGTTTTAGAAGTTCTTCAGATTTCAGCTTGACCTTAAATTTCGTTTTCAAGAACGTGGCGAGTAACCGCATCGCATCGTCAATGTCGTCCGGCCCCCAGTAGCCCTGACTCAAAACAACGTCAGAAAAATTCTTTTGCTGGGTTTTATCCTTTGAAAAAGCAGGCAGATAGCCGGGTAGGTCATCAATAAGATCCTTGCGCTCTGCAGCAAAGAGACTACGAACGTATTTGCCCGCGTTTTTGCTGATCATTTCAGCACCGGCTTGAGTGATCTCAAGGCTTGATTCACTCTCCGGCGGCAGCCGCCACCCACAAAAAACCTCGAAGTGATAACCAATATCAGCGGGCTTGCCCTTGTCATCACGCATGATGACAGCGTTCTCAATAAGGTGTTCTACGCCAGAAAAATCAGGGCCGTCTGGGGACAGAACTCCTCGTTGGAATTCGTCAATGGAGTGAAACAGAAGTACCAAGCTGGCAAACGAACGTGGGCCTGGGCTCTTCAGTGATCCAGTCCTGAGCGCTGAGATCTGACTGCTGTGGATATAGCTCTTGTCTTTTCCAACAATCCTTTTACCCAAACGGATCAAGCTGGGGTGTGACCAGCCGTTGATGTCCAACGTCCGGCCTAACCAGCGCCCGTACACGACAGCGCCGTAGTCAAAAAGATCATCGAAATTGGAGGTCAAAACCTCCTTCCGCTCGATCATCAAGGGTTAAGACCTTCTAAAGGATTTAGGTCTCCGACCAGGATAGGGCAGCACCCTAGAAAAGCCACTCCAGGCTGTACAAAGGCGATCATTTCCTTGCGCCAGTTCCCAAAATCCTACTTGAGGTTAAGGGAGTGTCAATAACGATTTAAGCAGCGGGGCACTGGAGGGTTCAGGAATAAACCAGCAAACTCCGCTCCCATGCCGGTTGCCGACCGGCACAGTCTGGGTACGTTTGATTGGAATTAGGTTGAGGTCAGCTTACATGAAAAACGCGCCTGCTATCGAGCAGCTCAGAGATGGGGTTTTCCCTGACGGGTGGGTCTACAACATTGTCGAAGACAAACGGGCCTTCTCCAGCTCCAACACCCCCAGCGCCAAATTCAACGGAGACTGCAATAAGGGACTCACCGTTGGGGAGGTGCTGCAACGCTGGGGTGAGCCATCGCGGAAAAAGACCGCGGAAGGTCGCTGGCGCACCGTCAAGAAAAATGGGCTCGGAGTGCTGACGGGGCCTGCAGGGGGATGCCTCATCGCCGTGGACATCGATGGGGAAGACGCCGAGTCAGTCTTCAAAGAGTGGATGGGAGATGCCTACCCCTCAGTTACCGATCCAGGAACCATGTCGTGGCGTGGTCGCCCGACCAACAGGCAACTGATCTATCTCATGCCGGAGTGGGCGCGGGAGTTCTTCGAGACCTTCACTAAGGCTCAACTGGACAAGTCCCTGAGAGACGGGAGCAAAAACAGCGAGATCTGTCTGCGCTACGGAGGGTGCTACACCGTCCTGCCCGGTTCGTATCACCCGGATACGAAAGAGAAATACAAGTGGCTTTCGTACAACGACGGGGTGATAGCAGAGCTACCTCCCAAGCTGCTCGATTGGTTGATGACCAACCACAGCAAGCAAAACGAGACCTTTATTCCCCAAGAGTTGGCCGAGATGCTCTCGGTTGACATTGGGCCAATCACAGGAAAAAACGTCTCTCAGCTCGCTAGGGACTTCCGCATGGAAATCCTGCAACCCCTCTGCACGACTGACGATGAGGGTGGAACATGTGGGCCTGCTTCTGACACCGCGTTGGTGTGGCAGCTCTATAACGCTCCGGTTTGGGCGCATGATCGACAGCCCCTGCATCACGAAGGGAACAACCCAGAAAAGCCGCTAGTCGGTGGGTGCCCCTTCCATCAGTCCCAGAGTGGAACCAGCTTTGTCATTTTTCCAGAAGGATCAGGTGACAACCTTCAAGGCTTGTTTGGTTGGAAGTGCTTAGCCGAAGAGATCGGTGGTAACTGCATCACCCTGCTGCATGCCATTCGTACAGGAGACATCGAAGCAGGCTGGCCTGATGCACAGACACTGGAGAAATACTGCATCGAAGGGGCACGGCTCCTTGAGCGCAGCTATCCCGAGGATTTCAATACAACCACCATCGTTAAGGGAGACCTTAAATACCCCCCTGAGCAATCTAAAGGCGGCAAGCCAACCCTTGAGTGGGCACGTCAAATCGAAGCAACTTATGAAAATCCCGCTGAACAAGACATTGAGTTAGTCCGTCTGGCCTCTGAACACCAACTCCGGTGGGGTGTAGACCAGATCCGTCGTGCTCTGCAAGATGACCACGACTTCAAAACAGCAGCCACACCTCAGACGGCTGAAGAACGGAAAAAGACCCTGCAGGGATTGAATTTCATCATTCCCGACGTGCTGATCAAGCCCTCAACAGTGATCTTGCATGGGACACACGGCACAGGTAAGTCACAGGCTGCCATGGCGCTGTCTAAGCACATCCTCAACGGTACGCCGTTTAAGGTCCGCGGTGCTTACATGCCTGTTGCTAAGGGTTCTGTCCTTTGGTGCAACGGTGACCAGAACGCTGAGATCTTTGAATCACAGCTAGAAAGCCACGGGATTCAAGACCACCCCAACTTCAAATCTTGGCCTAAGTTCCGTCTAAGGTGGCTATCTCGGCTTACTAAAAAAATACGCGAGATCCGACCTCAACTTGTAGTTATTGATTCACTCGCAGGCTGTATGCCAGGAGTAGATCAAAACAAACAAGAAGTCACAAAGCCTTTGTATGACTTGGAAGTCGCCAATGGAACAGACTTCCCTGCTACAACCATTCTTATTCTACATCACAACAATAAATCAAACGGAATGCGCGGCCATTCCGGTATTGGTGATGCATGCACCGAGACATGGGGTTTAGACAAACCCACCATTGAAGATATGCAAAACAATACCTATGGCGATAACACCGAAATGAAAAGGATTATCACTATCGGTAAAAGTCGCTTGGGTCGTGATGGAGACAAATTCATCACACTGATGCACGAAGACTTCAGCATGGACATCGAAGACTTCACCAAAATCGAACAAGCGAGACAGTTCTCAGGAACTATCCCGGTGATACAGAAAGTTCACCAGCACATCAGGACATCCACGAACTGCGGCAAAGGAGCAACACGCAAACAAATTGAAATCGCTGTAGGAGTCAAATCGGGCAGCAGCGCCGTCAGAAGCTCCCTCAGACGGCTCAAAGTGCGTGGACTGATTGATTCAGCCCCAGGCGGTCCTCAAGCCGCTGGGGGCCGTCCTGAGGACATCTGGTTTGAATGCACGGAAAAGGGGCTTGAGTTAATCGCAGCCCATCGGGCTGAGACAGATGAGTCTCAAGATGCGGAATTGGACGATGTATTGCAGTCTCGCGGGGAGAAATCATATTCTTCTTTCTTTGATTTGGGCTAACCCGTTGCGCTGCAGTCGGTTTGGGCAATGATTCACAATGTGTCAGCCCTTCACACGATTCTTCCAAACCCGTTGCGCCGCAAGGGGTTTAGCAATGTGTCAGACCAATGATTCAAAACGACCCCTGACACATTGGGGTTGGCCCCACCAAAATCAACTTTTCAGGGTTTACAGAGCAATGTGTCACGCCGGAAGGTGAACCATTGCTCCGCCCTTGCAAACACTAGGTTTTTCCCAATGTGTCACCTGCTGGCGGGCATAGGGTTTTTTGCGAAGAGGTATAAAAAGACCTGTTTTTTCAGGTCAGCCGGGGTAACCTCTGATGAGGTTCCCTCAAAACTTCTGCCATGACCAAGCGGCTTCAAGTCGTACTAACAGACGAAGAGGCGCGTGCAGTCAAGCTCTATGCCGATACCTGGGACATCACCATCAGCGATGTGCTCAAATCAGCCGCCCTGCAACACGTCAACCAGCACGCGCTCTGCTGCAAAAAAGTGAACGCGGTTCTGGAAAGCATTGACTTCACCCCCGACAAGCGGGCTAGCAAAAGCTGTTACGGCTTTCCGTGTAGGGCCTGCAAACACACTACGGCCTGCAGAACTGGGATCTATGAAGGGGAGTGGGAAATCGAACCTAAATATGAGCACTACGTTCGTTTTGGAAATCACTGCCACAAAGCCATAGACGCAATTACAGAAGGCCATGACGGGGCGCTACACCAATAAGCTTCACACGTCAAGGCATCAGGAGCTAATTGCAACAACAGTTAATTGGATCCAGCTCTGTAGCGCCGTGAGCCTTTCTGCCTGAGAGTTCCCTTAGCGTCTATTAACTGCGATTCACCAAATGCGGCGCAACGCTGGGACGCTTCACAGCTCCGACAACTCAAAAAACACACTGCATTTGGGCAGAGCAATTCACCGGGACACCCCGCTTGGAGGCTTGCCCTCAACCCGCTTCCTAGATAACCTCAAAACGTCACGCCATCCACTGGTGGAAGATCCAAGCGTTCTCATTCATAGCTGTGAGCCGGGTCAACTCTTGATTGAAGTTGATCTGAATGGTTTGGATCCTGCATCCGAGGATGCTCAGACTGTCCTTTTGCAGTCCATACCCGGAACAGCAGAAGTTCGGGTCACGTCTGTCGGTGGTGACGAATCCGTCGATTTGAGGCTGATCCCTGATGAAAGCGAGTTACTCGTCCGCGCACTGGAACTTTGTTCAAACTGGCAGCGAGCTGAAAAAAATTCTATCGAGGCTTATTCAGACATCGAGCCTAATAGCGATTGACGTTGAAACCACCGGGTTAGATCCCTTCAAGGATGAGCTGCTATTGATCCAAGTCGGTACAAGAACCGAGCAACTGGTCATCGATGTAAAAGCAGTTGGTGACGACATCCGAGTTTTAGCCCCAGTGTTGATGCACCCCTCGATCGGGAAGCTTGGGCACAATTTGATGTTTGACATCGCGTTCCTAGAAGTCAACGGCTTAAAGGTGCGTGGCCCAATCATCGACACCTATCTCGGGTGCCATGAGCTCGATCACAAGCGACTTCACAATCGCCGCATGGGTCAAGACTGGGTTGAACGCTGATCTGACTGGTCGCACTATCATGGGTGCTGGTGACGCCTCGACAACTGGCTTTTGGTTACGAGGTACAGGATCTGGCAACC
>JAPOKD010000835.1 GCA_029977825.1 Planctomycetota bacterium
AGAGCGAGTGACATTTTTTTCATTGTTTAATCTCAAATTGGGGAAGCATTCACGTACCGGAGAAATAAGTACTAAGTTGTATAATGCCTCAACATGATGAATCATGCAAGTATACCGTCAGCATACTACTAGCTGAAAAGTTCATCTTCCTGGACTACAGGCACTGACCGCGGGTTTTCTGCCGCTGACTGGTTTCTCATGTCAAAGTCACCCACCTGAATGAAATCCCACATAACTGACTGCCATGCAGTAACTTCTGGCGTCCTTGAGCTGAACTGATAGTGTACCTTTGTCACGGCGCTTGTCGAAGACCAAGGCATTTGACAGCCATCTTTCAACTCCAAGTCGATGACCTGCCCAACAAGCATCCAAACCAGGCGGACTGAACCAGTTTTAAGGTTATTGAAGTCCCCTCTAGAGCCTACGGGATTTCTACCTTTTTTCGCCGTCGAAGTTGAATAACGAGAACGGTTCAATCTGGCCCTCAACAACCAACCAGCGTTGACCAGCCTCAAGATCATGAAAGACCTGATGTGTCCCATTCGGCCAATCGATTGTCACTTGATCGACTTTGCTGATGTCTCCCAGCCCGAATGACAGCATCGCCTCGTTCCGGCAAAGGTAGCCGTCACCAGCAATCAGAAAGTCGGTGGACGCATCATCACCGTAATCGACCCGGACCCTCGCACCAATTGCATCACGCTCTGCCAATGTGCCGACCAACTCCAACTGAAAGCAATGGCCAGCGTTTTCTGTTTTATTCGCGAGCAGTGCGGATGCTTCAGCCAAGTGGGTGACAACGAGGTCAGTCTGACCATCTCGATTAAAATCGAGTTTTGCCATGGCACGCCCCAGGTGTGCTCGCGTCCAGTAACCGCTATCGTCAGTCACCGAAACCAACTCGAAACGTGGCCCTACATTGCAAAACAACTGAGCCATTTGCCGGAACGGTCCACTCATTTTTTCATAGTTGTCGATATGCCCATTTGTAACAGCGATATCAAGTTGTCCATTATTGTCATAATCGAGAGCCTGAGAACCAAACCCCAACACTGACCGACTTGGTACACCAAGTCGATATTGACTGGCACGATCCTGAAAGAAACTGCCTCGGTTCAAATACAGACAGACACTTTCGCTTTGAAAATTGGCAATGTGAAGATCCAGCATTGCATTCTTGTCAAAGTCACCGCAGGCAATCCCCATACTCGCGGTGCCTGCACCACCGGATGAAAATGCACTGCCATTCACGACAGCGATATCTGACCAGTTACCGTCCTGTGGATCCCGGACCCAAAGCTGGTTTGCTGATTTATCATTTCCGACGAAGATATCATTCCCTGGCCGCCCATCGAGGTTGGCAATCACAACCCCCAAACCCTTGTACGTTTCCGCTCCCAAACCACTCATTCGTGTGAAAGAAACATTACCCATTCCATCATTCAGGCCAATCCGATCTGAACAAGCATCGAAATCGGCTGGCCCAACCGCCTCGATAACGCCCCCTGCCTGATTCTTTTCTGGTAGTCGACCAATTGTCGAATCCTCGATGTAATTCACTTCAAAAATGTCAGGTAATTGATCGCCATTCAGATCAGCCATCGCAACCGAAGCAGGCATTTTTTCCAACGAATCGCTACCCGCCAATCGTGACGGAGTAAATGTGCCATCACCATTGTTAATCCACAAATAGTTGGCACCAATATTTGCTGTGATCAAATCAGGAAACCCGTCCTGATTCCAGTCACCCGCAGTACATCCCATCGTGTATTGCCTGTCTTCAACAGAGGCAGACACTGTCACATCTGCAAACGTTGAATCTAAATTGCGAAACAGGACATTATTTTCTTTTGAGACGAAATCAGGTGGGGCTGCAGCACCCTGCGCAAAGTAAAGGTCAGCCAATCCGTCACGGTCGAAGTCAAGCACAGCAACACCACCACCGGCTTGATGGTACATCGCAAATCCTGCTTCGATTTTTTCCAACGCCAGCTCAAAAGTATGGTTCAACCCCATCTCCTCCGCTACGTTTCGAAATGCAGCGGGACTCACATTCATCGCAACCGCATTGCCAGAAAGACTTTCCAATCCCTGAACTTTCTCCAACTGAATATCTGGCAGAGGATATTTATCCAAAGTGAGGCCGCAAATACGTGCACTCTGCTCCGGAAAGCCAGTCCCTTCAGCAACCATTCTTTGCCGCTCTGCATTCCAGTGTTTCAATGCATCTGGTGGTGACTTTCGATAGAACGCTTCTATCGACTTCCAAACAACGGCTTCAAGTCCCCGATCGATTCCATTCAACCTCGAAGCCAATTCTCCAATAACATTTACATCCGGTTGGCTTGCATCTGAAATTTCATTGCTATCCAAAAGAATTTCATGCATCGCCTTCCAACGCTCTTCCCACTTCGCGTAGTCGTCCGACTTCTCCTGTATTTTGAGCGTTTGGAGTAATCGATTCATTGTGATGAAGTCCGTTGGATCGCGATCCAAAGATTCAAGGAACGCGCGAGTCGCGGCTTCAAACTTCCTCTCACTCGCAAGATATGTACCAATCGCAGACCAATACTCAGCATACTCCCGCACAGCCTCGTTGGTCTTGCCAAACCACCACTTGAATGCGACGTCATCCTGTGCCTCGGCAGAGGCTCGTCCGTACAAAGCAACGATGGAGGGCGGTGCACTCCCTCTAGCCACTGATTCACGAAGAACCGACGCAGCCTCTGCGTAGCGGCGTTCAGTAAAAAGCTTCCTTGCTGCACCTGATTCACCAATGGGACTGTAATCGATTTCGCCCGCTGCAACCTCAGATGGGTCACTCAGCATCGCATCACTGAGCACAATCAATGACTGAAGCTCATCTTGGCGTACGTCTCCTGCCTTACAAAGCTCTCTGACATGAACCGCTGCCTCGTGCCTCCTTCCCTGCCGATTGAGCAAATAGGCAAGCTGTCGCCTTGCAAGCGTCAAGGTAGAGTCCAAACGCAAGATGCGTTCGTAGCGATCAATAGCTTTATCAAACTGTTGTAACCGCACACACCAGTCAGCCGCTTGACCCAGCGCTGGAATCCCCGCTTCCGGATGATCTTCAGGTATCCCCG
>JAPOKD010000330.1 GCA_029977825.1 Planctomycetota bacterium
ATTGGCACGGTGCCCTGATGGACCGCTGCCAGCTAGTCCTAATCTGCACAACCGGAAGTTGTGTCAACTTTTCTCAGCAAAAATCGGCGGTAAACAATGCGTTACCTGCGTTCTTTGGTCTGTGGCTATCGCGGCTACTCTGCGAGTTCAGTGCTATTTATTGGCACCATTGTTGTTCTGTTCAGTTCCTCGAGTTCGTGTTACGGCGGAACTTTTGAGGCGGAAAGCCGTGGTGATGTCCGAAGGATCCGCAGCGACCTGAGAGCTGCGCAGTTTCTTTCGAAGGCAACTTTCGGCCCCACTCAAGAGATGATCGATACCTTGTCGAATCGGATTCGGCAGGTTGGATATCGCCGCGCCTGCGGAGAGTGGATTGACCAACAATTCGCGCTCCCAGCTTCATCACACGAACAGGTTGCGCGCGACATGGTTGCCGCTGATGGTCGCACCCTTACCGAGGCTGGTATCGGCATCGCCAACTATCGCTATCAGGCATGGTGGCACATCTCGTTGACCCGCGAAGATCAGTTGCGGCAAAAAGTGGCTTGGGCGTTATCCCAGATTTTTGTGATCGGCGACAGCGGAACGGGGTTCAACAACAACACCGCACGCAATATTGGAAACGAAGAGCTATCACTTCCTGACTGGCTGGGCATGAGCAACTACTACGACATGCTGGTCAATCATGCAGATGGAAATTATCGCGACATTTTAGGTGATGTTACATTCCATGAGTGCATGGGAGTTTACCTGAGCGCTTATCGCAATCGAAAAGCCGATCTGACCAAGGGCCGATGGCCGGATGAGAACTATGCCCGCGAGATCATGCAACTGTTTTCCATCGGCTTGTATGAATTGAAGCAGGATGGGCGTTTGAAGGTCAACGAGCAAGGTGAATTGATTCCCACCTATGACAATGAGGGAATCACAGAGTTGGCCAGACTATTCACTGGATTCAAATCAAAACACAACACCAGCACGAGTTTCTACGCGGGACGCAATTTTGGCGCACCGATGCAGATGCACCATCAGGAGCATGACAACAACAAAGGTTACTCCGATGTCATCGGTGAACCGGGCTACGGCGACAACGTCGGCAGCAAGACCCTGTTTGGAACAACATTGAATGCACTTCCCGATCCGCTGACCAACGAAGCTGCCTTGGCAGAGGTGAATGAGGGTCTCGATGTGATTGCGGCCCACCCCAATGTTCCGCCATTCATTTGTCGTCTGCTGATCCAGCGTTTGGTGAAATCAAACCCTTCCCGTGGTTATACGCGCCGCGTAACGCGGAAATTCCGTGACAACGGTCAGGGCGTTCGTGGCGACATGAAAGCCGTCATCAAAGCCATCCTGCTGGATCCGGAAGCAATTCGAGGTCAGCGTGCCCTGAGAAAACAAGAGCCGCTGCGTGTTGAAGTTGTGACCCGGGGAACCGAGCACAGCCGTCTTCGCGAGCCAATTCAACGTGTGACGTCATTGATTCGCGCGTTACGCCCCAGTAGCAACTATCCGAAATCAGATAGCGAAACCGGCGTACCGTATATGGCTTTGACCGGCTACCTCCGAGACGATCTGGGTCAGATGCCGTTCCGTGCCCCCAGTGTCTTTAACTTTTATGTGCCGGATTACCAGCCGCCTGGGGAACTGATTGGCTATCGCCCTTCGCAACGCATTCCTCGAGAAGCTCTCTTTGCTCCGGAGTTTCAAGTCATGACTGCGGTGACCAGTAATCGACTCATGAATCGCTTCAGTTACTGGACGCGGAATCGCTACGTTCGGTACACCATGAGAGATGGGGTTCAGTTAACAATCTCCTTTGATTTGACGCCAGAATTGGAACTGGCAAAAGACAACGCAAATCTACCGGAGATTTTACGCCGTTTCGACTTATTGCTTTGCAACGGCAGTCTGAGCGAAGAGACCAAAACCAGCATCATCAACGCAATTACTTCCGAAAGCACTGCCGAAAACCAGAACGAAATACGTCTTGAAGAAGTGTTGCTGGCTGTCCTGGTGTCGCCAGACTGTGCGATTGAAGAATGACAGGACCGGTGAAGAGTGCGATCGAAGCAATACGATCAAATAGCAAGCGTGGGGCATCTTTCAGAAAGCCCGTGAAGTCAGTGTTTTTTTGACATTGGCAAGTTTCAATCCAAACCAGAACATCGGCAACAAACCAGAACATCGGCAACTCGGGAGGGTCGCCGACCTCATCTCAATCTTTTCCCCTCACCTCAACTCAATAAGTTTCAAGCCATGAAAACTTCAGCGGAGATCGCGTCTCGACGCTCCATTCTAAAAGCTGCTGCGGCAGGCTGTGGGATGATGACTCAAGCCTCATTGGTGTCCACTCTGCTGAACCTACAGGCGACCAAGGCTGCTGTCGCAGCAAGTGGAGGCGGGGGCGGCTACAAGGCGATGGTATGCCTATTCCTCTATGGTGGAAATGACTCATTCAACATGCTGGTGCCGCGCAACAACGCCAGCAGTCTTAACCCCACCGAGTACGACGATTACGCCGCGGCCCGCGGCGGGTACGACGACACCGTCAACAATCCAGGTGGACTGGCTCTGGAAGAAAGCAGTCTGCTGGCCATCAATGACCCCAGCAATTTATCGGGACGAAGCTTTGGACTGCATCCGCAACTGGGCCATGATGCCCGTGACGATACATCAACCGATATCAACAACGGCGTCAACGGCGGTGTTGCCAAACTGTTTAACGATGGCAACCTGTCATTCGTAGCGAACATCGGCTCTCTTGTGGAACCTACCAGCCGCACAGACTACGACAACCGTTCAAATCTGCCGCTAGGCCTGTTTTCACATGCTGACCTGCAACGCCACTGGATGACGGGCGCGCCTCATACCCGTTCTCAAATCACAGGCTGGGGGGGGAGAATGGCGGACCTGCTCGCATCTACCAACCAAAACCCCAATGTGTCCATGAATGTGTCGATCAACGGTGTCAACATGTTCCAGAACGGTAACAACGTGACTCCCTATATCATCGGGCAAAACGGCGCAACCGAAGTCACCTACTACAACGAAAACAACATGCAAAACCGCATGTTCAAAAAGAACATGGACAACATCCTGAACCAGACGTATTCAAACCTGCTGGCCAAAACATTCGCAGAGACCAACCGCAACTCGATTGATGCAGCCATCGACTTCAATGACAAAGTTGATAATGTCACCATCAACACCAAGTTTGATCCCGAGACCCTCAGCCAGCGTTTCAAGAAGATTGCCCAAGTCATTGGTGCCAGTGGTGCTCTGCAGCAAAGCCGTCAGGTTTTCTTCATCTCGCTGGGAGGTTTTGACAACCATGCAGATCTACTGACTGCTCAGAACGGCTTGATGCCCCAGATCAGTCGTGCGTTGGGGTCTTTCCACGCCGCAATGACGGAACTTGGCTGTGTAGACGACGTCGTAACCTTTACGGCTTCTGACTTTGCCAGAACATTGGGAACCAATGGGAAGGGATCAGACCACGCATGGGGTGGCCAGCAACTTGTGATGGGTGGCGGCATCGATGGTGGCAAGATCTTTGGCGATTTCCCCCATTCCCTTACCAGCCCCATTGACCCCACCAACGGCAACCTCGACTTGGGACGAGGACGTCTGATTCCAACGACATCCGTTGATGAACTGGCTGCTGAGCTGGCGATGTGGTTCGGTGTCGATAATGCTTCTGATTTGAGTCTGGTGCTGCCGAACATTGGGAGTTTCTACTCCTATAACGCTGGATCTCCACCACTGGGCATTTTCAGCTGATCCGTGAAGCATCGAAGCTTTTCGATGTCCACTGTTATCGATACTGGCGCCCAAAACAAGCTGGCTTATTGAGAGAACCACACCTGGGACCAATGGCAGAATTCCAAGTTGTTTGCCGTGCTTCGGACATCGCTGTCGGTGAAGCAAAGTGCTTTGAAATCAAGGGGAAACGTATCGGCGTTTACCACCTTCAGGATGGATTCTATGCAATCGATGATCCATGCCCGCATGCCGGTGCCTCACTTGCCTTGGGTTGCATCGAAGGCGACGTCATCCACTGCCGAATCCACTATTGGGGCTTCGGAATCAAAGATGGCCTTTGCAGGGAGCAAGATATTCCTCAACACAACGTGCAAACCTACGAAGTACTCGTGGAGGACGACGAAGTTTCCATCGGCACAACTTTCAATTGAACGGTGCGGCACGGTTGGCTGGCATTAGATGCCCGAACGAAAACATCCCCCGGTACGAAAGTCCCCGTGTCCGCTCCGCTCCTTTACACCATCACGCTGCTTAAAATCACCCTACAGGTTCATAGGCAAATCCACCGGACTTGCCTGAGAACATGCACCGCAAAGCACGGCCCCCCTGAGCGTTACCCCGAACCCATCAGACTTCCACTGCTTTGCTTGCAGCTCGCTCACTGAAAACAAACTGTGTGCCGTCGTAATCGACATGGACGGTTGCCCCATCGGGGTAGTCATCCGTTAATAGCGCCTTGGCCAAGGGATTCTGGATTTCCCGCTGAATCACTCTCTTCAGAGGCCTGGCTCCAAAGGTCGGGTCATAACCTACGGACGCAACTTCATCCATCGCATCCTCAGAAACTTCCAACTGCAATCCATTCTCAGTCAGTCGCTTCCCCAATTCCTCAAGTTGCAGCCCGACGATACGTCGAATTTCCGTTTTCAGCAGTGGATGAAAAATAACAATGTCATCGATGCGGTTCAGGAATTCAGGCAGGAATCGGGCTTTCAGTGATTCATGAACAGCTTCACGCATTTCCTCCTGATCACCTCCCTCCTCAGTCACTTTTTGAATCACCTGACTGCCAGCATTGCTAGTCATCACGATCACGGTGTTCGTAAAATCGACAGTTCGTCCCTGCCCATCGGTTAATCGTCCGTCATCCAAAACCTGCAGCAGGATATTGAACACATCAGGGTGAGCCTTTTCCATTTCATCCAGCAGCAACACGGAATAAGGTCGACGTCGAACAGCTTCAGTCAACTTTCCTCCCTCTTCGTAACCGACATAACCCGGAGGCGCACCGATCAACCGTGACACGCTATGGCGTTCCATGAATTCACTCATATCGATCCGCACCATGGCAGACTCATCATCGAACATCACTTCGGCTAATGCTTTGCACAACTCGGTTTTTCCGACACCAGTAGGACCTAGGAACAGAAAAGACCCGATTGGGCGATCAGGGTCCTGCAATCCGCTTCGACTGCGTCTTACGGCGTCTGCAACAGCTTGAACCGCTTCTTCCTGTCCGATCACACGTTGATGCAGGCGCTCTTCCATCACTAACAACTTCGCACGCTCGGTTTCGAGCATCCGAGTCAACGGAACACCGGTCCATGCGCTCACGACCTCTGCAATTTCGTCCTCAGTGACGTCGTGTCGCAACAGTCGTCGTTCGTCGCTGCTCTGTTCTGTCTTCCCCGACTCAGCCTCTTTCTTCAAAGCTTCCTGTTCGCGGGCTTCAGATTCTTCAATCCGTTTTTGCAAGCCCCCAAGCTGCTCCCGAACTTCAAGCATCTGGCGATACAATTCTTCAGGACTTTCCCCGCGGAGTTGTTTCTGTTTTGCGTCGGCATCGAGCTTGGCAAACTGATGTTCAAGCTGTTCTATTTCCTGCCGCACCGACTGGACATCCTCCAAGCCAAGTTTTTCCGCTTCCCACTGCTCCCGCAAACTGGCAAGTTCACGATTCAAGGACTCCATTTCCTCTTCGACTTCGGCTCGTTTGGCGACTGCGGACTCTTCCTGTTCATCCACCAATTGCCGATGGGCGAGTTCCAGTTGTCGAAGTCGCCTTTGAATCAAATCAATGGGTTCCGGTACACTTTCCTTTTCCATTGCCAACCGGCTGCCGGCCTCATCGACAAGATCGATCGCTTTGTCCGGAAGAAAACGATCGGAGATGTACCGGTTCGAAAGATTCGCAGCGGCAACCAGAGCGCTGTCGGTGATACGGACACCATGATGTGACTCGTATCTTGACTTTAGCCCACGCAAGATTGCGATGGTGTCATCTACGGTTGGCTCCCCGACATAAACCGGTTGAAAACGCCTTTCCAGTGCTGCATCTTTCTCGATGTTCTGTCGGTACTCGTCAAGAGTTGTAGCACCGATGCAGCGTAAAGCACCACGCGCAAGTTCCGGTTTCAAGAGGTTTGCAGCATCTGCCGAACCTTCTGCGTTACCTGCACCTACGACCAGGTGCAACTCATCTATGAACAGGATCACCTGACCGTCCGAGTCTTTGACTTCCCGCAGTACAGCTTTGAGGCGCTCTTCAAAGTCGCCGCGGAATTTTGCACCAGCAACGAGAGCCCCCATATCCAACGAGATGACACGTTTATCCCGTAAGCTCTGAGGAATATCGCCCTCGAAGATCCGGAGTGCCAGCCCCTCGGCGATCGCTGTCTTTCCCACTCCCGGC
>JAPOKD010000344.1 GCA_029977825.1 Planctomycetota bacterium
GGTAAAAAGTTTCCAACGGCAGTCATCAGTGGCTGCACACCGATGCCATGCAGGGCGGAGCCACACAGGACCGGTTGAATCACCCGATCAATGCAGCCCTGCCGCAACGCATCCAGGATCAGATCACGAGGCACTTCTTTTTCTTCCATCGCCAGACTGGCAGCCTCTTCACTGAGGTCATAGACCTTCTCCAACATCTGCTCTCGCCAGAAGAGCGCCTCGTCCATCTGTTCCTCAGGAATTTCAGTTTCCTTAACCTCTTTGCCCTCGGTTTCCGGGTCGAACTCGAGCATTTTCATGTCGACCAGATCAATCACGCCACGAAAGGGATTGGCGACGTGCGCGGGTCCCTGGCCGACCGGTAATTCCACGGCCACAGGGCAGCCTCCCAAACGCGGCTCAATGTCGTTGAACACCGTTTCAAAATCGGCCCCTTCCCGATCCATCTTATTGATGAAAACAATTCTCGGAACCTTGTACCTGTCAGCCTGCCGCCAGACCGTTTCACTCTGAGCTTCCACACCCTCGCGGGCCGAGAAGACAACGACCGCACCATCCAGCACTCGTAAGCAACGCTCAACCTCAGCCGTAAAATCAACGTGACCAGGCGTATCAAGCAGATTGATGTTGTAGTCCTTCCACCCGTACTTCACACAAGCACTGAATATCGTGATCCCACGCTCCTGCTCCTCAGGGTCATCGTCAGTGTCTGTCGTGCCGTGATCCACGCGGCCAACGCGGTGCTTGGCCCCGCTGAGAAAGAGCATCCTCTCGGTCACAGTCGTTTTCCCAGCATCGATGTGCGCGATGATGCCAATATTGCGAAGCTTGGAGATGTCAAAAGTCATGAAAACGATTCAGGGATTGAGCGATTCGGGTGCCAAACAAATGGGGCAGTTGAGCAAACAGCGACAGCACGCGGGCAAGGGCAGAAACGCTTTGAAAATTCAACAAGCAAGACCTTGCCCGGTACCACCCGCCGCGTTGGTTGAGTGGTAAGGCAGAATAGTATTGCAAAACAGCCCCGGGGGCTATCGAAAACCGGGGGCTATCGAAAATACGTCGGACCAAGGCGTCACCCAACTGACCGCTGCACCGCAACGTCGCCACAACCACTTCAACACATCGACTGGCGTGGTAAAAGGCAAACCCCACGGTCCTATCAGCGTAACGCAGCGCAAAAAAAACCGCGACACAGCCAACAGCCGTACCGCGGTAAATTGTCTTCGAATCTGAATGGTGTTACCAAGCGAAGTGAGCGAACGCCTTGTTGGCATCAGCCATGCGATGCGTGTTCTCACGCTTGGTGTAGGCAACGCCCTCTTTCTTGTAGGCTGCCAGAAGCTCGTCTGCGAGCTTCATGTGCATTGGGCGACCCTTTTTCTCACGCACTGCACCGAGCAACCAACGCAGAGCCAGACTTTGCTGGCGGGCACGATTCACTTGCATTGGCACCTGATAACTGGCACCACCAACGCGCTTGCTGCGAACTTCGATGTATGGCTTCACGTTCTCGACTGCCATCTCGAAAACCTCGATCGGCGTCTGATCAGCAACCTCGTTGCGGCGACCAATCTCCTCAAGAGCATCATAAAAGACGCGTTGAGCAGTGGTCTTCTTACCGTCAAGCATCAAACAATTGATGAACTTTCCGGCGAGTAACGAGTTGTGCCGCGGGTCACCTTTGAGCTGGGTGCGGCTGGCTGTGATTCGTCCCATTCTTAAACTTCGACTGTAATGGCTGGATTGCTGTTATTCAGGATGATTGCTGACGCTGCGGTGAAACTACTTCTTGGCACCGTAGCGACTTCGCGATTGCTTTCGGCCTTCTACCCCAAGGGCGTCACGCGAGCCACGGACCACCTGGTAGCGAACACCAGGCAAGTCACGGACACGACCACCTCGAACAAGCACGATCGAGTGTTCTTGAAGATTGTGACCTTCGCCGGGAATGTAAACCGTCACTTCCTTGCCGTTGCTTAGACGAACACGCGAAATCTTCCGCAGAGCTGAGTTCGGCTTCTTGGGGGTCATCGTCCTGACTTGCAAACAGACACCCTGCTTTTGAGGGCACTTCTCAAGCACTGGAGACTTGCTCTGGCTCTTTTTCAGTTTGCGTCGCTTACGGACGAGTTGATTGATTGTTGGCATGGAAATCGTGTGATGTGGGTAAACCCACGCAAATAAGGGTGAACTGGACCTCGCACCGACAGGCCGAGGGATGCCCGTCAGCTTCTCAGAAAGGTGGACGGCAACGCCGCACACGCTTGAATCGCGAAAACACTGCAAAACCTCACTCCGGAGGCGAGCAAGCAGGAAAGTATCCCAGTCCTCGATTTTCTGTCAAGAGCTCCCATCATCCGGTTTTCAATGTCTTTTGCAGAAGCGTACTTCCAAGAACGAGGATCTTACCCAATTCGCCCATTCCCAAGCTGCCCATCACTACTCGATAAACCGTGCTTCGCCAAAAATCGAGCATAGAAAAACCCACCCCCCTCTGCAGAGGCGAGTTCGAAAACCAAGTAGTGTTCACAAGAACACCTCCCTGTACCCGCAACGGACTGATGACCTTGCCCCGTGCCGTCGCCGCAAGCTATGTATCAAATTCAAGCGAACGTTTCTCCTTCAAAGCCGAATCACAAAAACGGATGCGTGGCAGGATGCCCAAGTTCAGTCAATCCAGGATGACCGTCACCAAACTTGCTTGGTGCACAGCATTTCATTTTCTTTTAGCAGCACCCGTTGGCTGCAACCTGCTACCGGGCAAGGGAGAAACAGACAGCAAAACCAAGCTTCAAGAGTTGATGAAGGTACCGGAGCTGCCCGATTTGATCCGTGAAGCCACCATGATTCAGGGATTGCAACCGATACAGGTGATCGGCGTCGGCGTGGTCAACGGACTCCCCAATACGGGTGGACCAGCGAACCCATCTCAATTCCGCGACGAGCTGTTGGAGGAGATGAAACGGCGTGACATCAAAGATCCCAACCATTTTCTCGAGCTGAACAACACCGCCCTGGTACGGATCCAAGCGACGATTCCACCAGGCGCGCGGCGAAACGACCCCGTGGACCTGATTGTTCGAGCCCCTAATGAGAGCGTGGTTTCCGACTTGAACGATGGCTGGCTGCTAGACACTCGGCTCCGACAACAACGATATTTGCAAAACAAAATTCGCAAGAGCGAAGTGATGGCAATCGGTACGGGCCCGGTACTGACCCGCGGCAGCTACACCCCCGGTGAAGACGGTACGCTCAAAACGGAAGGCACCATTTTGTCAGGTGGTCGCATCCAAATCACTCGTAAACTGGGACTTGTTTTGCTACCTGAATTTCAGCATGCCAAAACATCCAGCGCATTGGCCGCAGCCATCAACCGCCGATTCTTTTTCTTTGATGGGACCACACGACGTGGAATCGCCAAGGCAAAAGAAGATGATTTTCTTGAAATGGAAACCCACCCGCGGTACCGCAGCAACATTCCACGCATGATGGCCGTCATTCAGGCAATCAGCACTGCACCAGAATCGACTGCGACTCAAACCAGGCTGGCTGAACTGGCCGACAAACTCAGCGACCCTGCCACTGCCGCTGATGCCGCTCTGCAATTGGAAGCCATGGGTGAAAGCGCGGTGCCTATCCTGGTCGACGCACTCTCATCAACCAATCCGGAACTACGATTCTACGCTGCCGAATCACTTGCCTACCTCGATCGGACAGAAGCCATCGACGCGTTGGAAACAGCGATTCGAGACACAGCTGCATTTCGCCATCCATCGCTGTTGGCACTGCAGGGCATGAATCACCAACTGGCTATCGATGCACTCAAGCGACTCATGAACGAAGTGAGTATCGAAACACGGTATGGATCATTTTGTGCCATCCGTCGGCAAGGAGTCGAAGGCAAGAGCCTGCTGGGTGGTCGAGCATTGGAATCGTTTTATCTGTATCAAATCCCATCAACCGCCGAACCCGCGGTTGTTATTTCGCTTCGTGAGTCACCAGAGGTTGTCCTGTTCGGTGATACGGGCGGCCTGAACATCCCACAATTTCTCAGAGGCCCAAATGGTCTGATTCTAAAACCGGATCTTGAACAACCCGGCAAACTTAAAATCAGCCGTTTCCAAGTCAACACCGACGATAAACGTGTAACGGTTTCAAATTCGTTGCCCTCCGTCATCAGCGGAATCGTGTCGGTCGGGGGTGGTTATGGTGACGTGATATCGATCCTGAGATTGGCAAAAGCCAAAGGATACCTGAGCAAACAACTGGCGGTGGATCCGTTGCCCGCCGCAATCCGCGTCTACCACCGTGACGAAGAAACTGAATCAGGCAACAGCGATCCATCAAATGAGAACTCGAACACGCAGAAGGAAGACGAGTCATCCGAAACCTCGAACATGTCTGTTTCGGAATCTTCTGTTTCGGAATTTTCTGACACTGAGTGAATTGTGGGCGTGCCTGCAGTCCTCCCGCCCGTACTCTGTGGCCACGGCAAACACCACCTCCCGGGAAATCATGGAACTTCGCATTCTGGAAGTTCATTGTTCTGGAAGTTCGCATTCTGGAACTTCGTTGTTCACCCCTGAACTCCCGTAATAGAGCGTGGGTTCCGCAAATTCAAAGCCCAATGACCTTCACAGCCTGAGTCCAATCCGGCAAAGAACGAAGAAATCGGCTGGAATTTGAATCGCCAAGTTGACATTAGCTTGCAATCGACGCAGGCTGAGAGTCGTCATGCGCCACCTTCTTCATCTATTTTCCGCACTAGCCGTTCTCGTCGTGTTGGGCTGCCCAATGAGCAGCACCACGAGTGTTCGGGATCCCAATTCAAGTGACCAGTTCTCAGGTCCCAATGCGGCACCAAATGGGTCAAGCAGTCAGCCAACCGGGGGCAGCGACTCAGGTGGCGTCACGGATGACCGCAACACAGTCGCAGAACCCCTTGGTGAATTGGTCTCGCGAACCCTCAAACAGAATCTGACCCAACGAGACCTATCCTGCTCCACTCACGGTGCGTGGCAGGTACTGCACGGGATCCTCGCCTATGGTTCCGACTTCGAACTTGAAACACCAACGGGCCCCCAACCCGCCTTGGCATATTTGCTTTCAGGTCAATCATTGGCTGGCTTTGAAGTGGAACAGGGAGACAAGTTTGGAGCAGAAAAGCGGCCCGGCTTACGCATGGCGATGCAACCATCCACCAAGATTGGGCAGGGTCACCGCGATCAATGGTTGGCGGTGATCGCCCAATCAGGATTACCGCTGGAAACTACCATCAAAGGCCAAACGCATACATTCACACTCGAGGACTGGATGCGTCAGGCTGAGTTTGATGTTCCAAGGAACTTGGAACGTGAGTTCAGCTGGTCACTCATCGCATTAACCGCTTATCGCAACACCAGTCATCGCTGGATGGCGCGGGATGGATCGCAGTATTCCACCGAGTCTTTACTGGGCTCCGAATTGGAACAGAGTTTGCCAGACAGTGTCTGTGGCGGCACGCATCGCCTGATAGGCATGGCTATGGCCTTGAATCGACGCCGCGAAGAAGGTCAGCCAATCACGGGCGTCTGGGCAGATGCTGACATGTTGATCACGGCCGCAATTCAATTAGCCAAACAAAATCAAAATCCTGACGGTTCCTACTCAGTCGCGTACCTCCACCGCCCCGGGTGGACTCGCGACATGGGTGAAACTCTTGGCAGTACTGGACACGTGCTCGAGTTTCTTGCGATCGCGGCACCAGCACAGACACTCACTGAACCGTGGGTGGAACGCAGTGTCCGTCGTTTATGCGACGTTCTGGATCAATGCTCTGATGTCGATCTTGAATGTGGTGTTCTTTACCACGCGCTTCATGGTTTGAGCGAGTATCAGAAACGGATGTTCCCCGCCTCCTGAATGGCACGCGACGCTCAGGCCACCAGGCGGGATGTGACACCAGCAGCAAGCCTATCGCGAGTGCATCGCGTTCATTGAATATCATCACGCGCGATGGCAGTACTGCATATCAGCCAATAGAGACAGCCAGAGCAACCGTTACCAAGTGACTGAAAAAAAGCCGAGATACAGTCATGAATTGCTGGATTGCGAGGGCCAGCAGCATCAAATTCAAGCGTAATTTCCCGTATCGGGCGTGTTGAACCGCAGAATTCAGCAAAACGACATCTCGTCGTGCAAACCTCGCCGCTACAATGAAGTTGACCAACAGGTGAACGCCGTTTCCACAGCCCGAGAATGCTTGATGTCTTCCCAAGTCCCATTTGGAAAAACAAACACGCCCCTCA
>JAPOKD010000817.1 GCA_029977825.1 Planctomycetota bacterium
CATCTCTAAGAATGACGTCCACCGATGGGAGAGCTCTTAACTTTTCGGCTTTTGTCACGATTGGGATTCCGCAGGTTCGGGGCTGAACTGGTTGGACATTTCTCTACCTTGCATGCGGACGTCGCCATTGCGTACCGTAATCCCCGACTTATCACAAAATTCCAGTAGTGGTATAGCGTGTTTGCGGGTAATTCCCCAGTGATCGCGTATTTCAGCAACCGATCGCTCAGGTGATTCGCTGAATAATTCTTGGAGTTCCTCGCAGAGACCGGCGAAAGATTGCTGTGAGATAAAGAAGCCGTGTCCTAAATCAATGAGGATGCGCTGTTGGGTTGCAAATCTTATCAGGGACGCCACGGTGTCCGGTGGACTTTCCAACGCAATTGCCGCTTCTTTAAGTGTAGGAGGTTTCCGCTCGTCCCGGTAAAGCGACAACAACTGATTCATGCGGTTGAGTTGCTTTTTTGAGAGCACAGTGTTTTCCGAGGGAACCGCGATCATTCGGTTGACGCGGACCACTTTTTTATCCTTGATGAGCTGCAATAACACGCTGTGGGTGGTTTCGGGGGCAGCAATCGGGGTAGCACGTTGAATGACTGATTGTTCGTCAAGCCAAGCATCATCCATCGATTCTGCCTGGTGAGTCAGGATCTTCAGGATGAATTTGGAAAGCCGCCCAAGCAGCGATGGCGATGTAAGAATCTTCCCATCAGCTGACTTGAGAAGAACGCCATCTTCGATACAAGACGTGATTGCGGCGTTCAATTGTTGAGCGTCGAGGTCAAGTGTCGCCTGCAGTGCAACGGAATCGATGGGACATTCACCGAGGAATTCGATCCAGGCGGTGACGCGTTCGGCAGCAGAGGCGCTCCTGAGTTGTGGCCCTAATTTTAACAGCCGAGTTGTCTGCTTGGCGGCGGGTTGCACGCTGCCAAGAATGCGTCCACCAGCAAACGAGCCAACCGGATAAGGTCTGCGAAACAGGCAGGTTTGGCCATGGGTCGCCACGACAGGTTGTTCAAGATCAACGATCACCACCTCTGACCCACCTGCGGGAATGGTCCGTGGGCCAAAAATGCGAGCCGCCGTTGCGCTAGTTGCTGTATGGAATTGGATGGTGGTTGGACATTTGATCTCGGCAGCGTCGACAAACATTCTTAACTCGACAAGGATGCGACTCGCCGGAGACTGCGTGTCCTTCGACACCAGTTCATCACCTCTGGAAAGATCGGTAGCCGATACTCCTGCCAGGTTCAGCGCCGTTCGAACGCCAATCCGTGATTCTTGTTCATCCGAACCGTGAACTTCAATTTCCCGCACACGCGCCAGTTGGCCAGTTCGTGCAATTTGGACTTGATCACCAATCCTTAAAGCACCGCTCCATGGTGAGCCGGCCGCTACGCAGCCGCGACCCTCAACAGTGAACACGCGGTCGATTGGCATCCGGAAGGGTCCCGAGGCTGAACGCTCCGTGGTGCTTGCCATTTCGGACAAGAGCATACGCAGGTCGTCCAATCCCTCACCTGTCACGGATGACAGTGGAACTGTGGGGATATCTTCAAAACCAAACTCTGCCAGAAACAGCTCAAGCTCTTCTGCGAGTTCTAACTGGGTCTGCTCGTCAACCAAGTCGATACGTGACATAGCAACGATCAGTTTTGAGACCCCAAGTGACTGCAAGATTGCAGCATGTTCCAGCGTTTGTGCCTGGATGCCCTGGTCGCAAGCAACCACAAGCAGACCCACATCTACGGCAGACACGCCCGCCAAAAGGTTTCCAATGTACTTTTGGTGCCCCGGGGCGTCGATCAACGCAAATTGATCTGAACCATGCGTGAAGGTTGCAAAACCAAGATCAATCGTGATGCCACGGCGTTTTTCCTCTGGGTGACTGTCGGTATCCACACCAGTTAACGCAGCAACCAGCGAGGTTTTACCGTGGTCAATGTGACCGATCACGCCAATGATGGTGTAGCTCATCGAGCGATGCCAAACGAGAGAAATAAGATGGCAAGACAGTCAGAAAGTGGCTTTCTAACCGCGCCCCGAATATTTTGGCGAATTGGCCACTAAATCGCTAGGACTTGCGTGCCCGCCATGTTGCAATCAGAGCCTAATCACCTTGTTGATTCGGCAAGCTGGGCGGGTAATAACGCTCCAAGCAAGTTGTTGACGCCGGGACGCAGCGGGTTAGACTATGCTTATTGAGAATCAGTTGCAACAGCGGCCCGGCGTGTGATCTGGGCGGTAAATCAGCTCCCGCGGGGCAAGATACCACGCCGGACAGACCATCAACGATTCAGGACAACCGTCCAAAGGCAACGTCGATGCAAAATGAAACCATCCTGAATGTTTTCCCTGCTGCTGATGATCTTCACCGCTTGGTGATTGCAGTCCAACAGGAGAATGGGCAGGCGTCGAGTCGGTTGGTTCTTCGGCAAGAGACGTATGCCGATGATGTGGGCTGGTTCGTACAGAGTTGTGTTGCCATTGAGCCCGAGCAAGTTGCGGGACTCAAAATGGCACTTTCAACCCAGGCCACAGCGTTTGGGAAACCGGCTCGAAGGGGCTCCAGTGTTCCGGCGATTTTGAGCTTCGACGGTGCGCTAGCAGGCAGCGCAGGTTAGCTTTCGCGTCCGCCGGAGCACAAGCGTCGGCGGTTGAGTTTCCAGACGCAGTCAGGCTGCTGTATTGCACCGCTGCGGTTTTGCGATCAGGCTTGCTTGCATTCGTCGGCAGAATCGAAAATCAGCCCAGCCGATCACAATCTGCACCGGCGTCGTATTTTTGCGTCTTACCCCAACGAGCGAAAAATTCAATTTTCGCGGGATGCATTGTCGGTCTCTAAGGGGCCGCGCTCTAAGGATCCGCGTAAACGCGCGGTTGAGGAATGCAAACGACTTCGCCTGTGGGGACCAGTGTCGCATACACTCAGCCAAACGGCACTTTCAGACGAGGCTATCGATTAATCTTGAAAGGTGACGCTTTGCGCGGTTCCGGTCAGTTGCCGACCCGCCTCACGCGGTTTTAAGTGCTGGGTTTGCAGCAGATGTACCGCTGGAATTACGCAGCAGTTTGGTGTACTCGTCAACGCCATCCTGCTCTTCTTTCAGAATGTCCTCCAAGAAGATCACAAGAGGTTTGTCATCACCAGCCAGTTCGATCGCTTTGCTGTACATCTC
>JAPOKD010000358.1 GCA_029977825.1 Planctomycetota bacterium
AAGATTTACTTCAACAGTTACGACGGCACAGATGGTAAAGCAAATGACGCATCGCGCGCAGTAGTGGTGTATTCCATTGACTTCCGCATCACACGCACTAAAAACGCAAAACGGGGCCCTGAGTAACGACAGCGAGATAGCCGGTAACGGGTAAAGCATCTGTGATGACACAAAACGTCCCTGAACTGCGTGTGAGAAATGCAGATTTCAGACGAAAAAAGCCCAACTACCTTCAAGGCAGCCGGGCTTAAACGATCGCTTCTGACACTGGGACCGTTCAAGCCGGCACCGCGTCATGTGTACATTGCCTAGTAGCGGTAGTGCTCGGGCTTGTAAGGTCCTTCGACAGGGATCCCGAGGTACTCAGCTTGCTCGTCAGTCAAAACGGTCAGCTTGACCCCGAGTTGTTCGAGGTGCAGTCGGGCAACTTCCTCATCCAGCTTCTTGGGCAACATGTGAACCTTGACAGCGTAAGCATCGGTGTCCCGATTGGACCAGAGCTCCATTTGAGCAAGAACCTGATTGGTGAATGAGGTGCTCATCACGAAGCTTGGATGACCAGTCGCACAGCCCAAGTTGACCAGACGTCCCTTGGCGAGGATGATCACGCTGCGACCAGTGCTCTTGAAGGTGTAACGATCCACCGCACCGATTTCGGCTGCCTTGATCTCGTCTTTGGTGACAGCACCATCGGCCACCTGCTGCTCGAGCCAGGCAACGTCGATTTCGGTATCGAAGTGACCAATGTTGCAGAGAATTGCATCATTTGGCATCAACTCGATGTGCTTGCCTAGGATGATGTCCTTGTTGCCGGTCGTGGTGACGAACAAACGGCCTTCCTTGCAAGCCTCCTCCATGGTGACTACTTCGTAGCCCTCCATTGCAGCCTGCAAAGCATTAATAGGATCGATCTCGGTCACGATCACGCGGCAGCCATAGCTTTTCAGACTCGCTGCACACCCTTTGCCGACGTCTCCGTAGCCACAAACCACAGCAACTTTTCCGGCCAGCATGACATCCGTTGCGCGCTTGACACCATCAGCAAGTGACTCGCGGCATCCGTACAAATTGTCGAACTTGCTCTTCGTGGCGCTGTCATTAACGTTGATCGATGGAACTTGAAGAGCCCCACTGCGATTCAGCACTTCCAAACGATGGATGCCCGCAGTGGTTTCCTCGCTGATTCCATGAATGTTCGCCAGCAGTTCAGGGTAGCGTTCGTGCACCATGGCGGTCAGATCACCACCATCGTCAAGAATCATGTTCAACGGCTCGCCCGAGGGGAACATCAAAGTCTGCTCAATGCACCAATCGAATTCTTCGTCGGTTTCACCCTTCCACGCGTAAACGGGTACGCCAGCTGCCGCAACTGCGGCTGCGGCGTGATCCTGCGTGCTGAAGATGTTGCAGCTGCTCCACGTCACTTCGGCGCCCAACTCAACCAGAGTCTCGATGAGCACAGCAGTTTGAATCGTCATGTGCAAACAACCAGCGATGCGGGCCCCGGTCAGGGGCTTGCTTTCACCGTATTTTGCCCGAAGTGCCATGAGTCCTGGCATTTCGTTCTCGGCCAGCTCAATCTCTTTGCGACCGAACTCGGCCAGGCCGATGTCTTTGACTTTGTAAGGAAGCCTGTCTGTTGCGACTTGCGACACGTTTTTTCTCTCTCTCAAAAGTTGTGAATGAACATAACGCGTCCGAGGGGCCAAGAACCCAACACGGGGACTCCCGCTGGTTCACGATCCCCCAAACGCCCTAGGAGGTGGTGTGAAACTGTTTTAAACAGCGAAAGCTGCTCTCCGACACCGTCTGTATAATAGACAGGTTTCAAGGTTTTCGCAGGGGGGTAATCCGCCAGCAAAAGAACGTGTTTCTCGAACGAATCCTGCAGTATTTCCCGTCCAAAAGCCCGCAACAACAGCAAGATTCCGTGCATCTTCACAGCTGGCCATTCGATCCAATCAGTGACGGATCACCACAGCTCCCGGCACTCGGCCGGAAAAAGTCTGCGACAATTTGGCTTAAGTTTGCTAAAAAAAGCCGAATCCACGAGCCTCTGTTCAATGGACGCTGCTCAAGATGCTTCGGAAAGCACGTAATTACGCTACGGCATCTGGAACGCAGCCAACGCGTTTTTCGAAAACTGCGAGATCAATGGAACAGACTTTGTTCCGCGTTCTGCTTCTACGCCGCTTGCTGTATCCACGCTGCTGGCCCCACTCTTCACGATAGCCCCAGCGATATTTTCAGGGTTGAGACCTCCTGCCAGTGTCCATGAAACATCCCCACGCTGATCGGCCCACTGTCGAATGGTATCCCAATCAAGCGTCTTACCCGTGCCACCGTGGCTGTGACCTCCGTCAGCATCGAGCAGTAAATGGATTCCAAGACACGCCCACGCGTCCAATCGCTCTTCGATCGTGTGGATGGTCAACGGACCCACCGGCAATTTGATGGCTCTGATTAGTTTGGGCACACCTTCATCCCGCAACTGACTGACAACGCCAGTTTGTTCGTCACCATGCAACTGAACAGCCTCCAGTTTCAGACGTTCTGCTGCCTGAACCATCGCTGCCAGAGACGCGTTCACAAAGACGCCAATCCGGGTAAGCCCCAACTCACCAGCCTTGCCAGCAAGGTTTGCTGCCACCGGGTTTTCAGGGTCGATGAAGCGACAGCTAGGTGAATAAAAATTCAAACCAATCGCGTCCGCCCCACTTTTGAAAACTGCCTCAATCTCGCAAACCTCGCGAACACCGCAAATCTTGATGTTGAACATGCGAACAAACTCATGGAAATGGACTGGTCGAAAAGCTGGATAATATCCGATAAATCACGGGAACGGACCGCACGACGCAGCAACTCGCGGAGCAAGACATGATTGCCAAATCTCGCCAAATGGCAGCCCATGACTTCGTGCTCGTGCTGCTCGCAGCCGCAGTCTTGGCTCTCTTACTCTGGCCCCCCGGACCAGCGGTCCGCGAGGTAGAAGTCCGCCGCAATGATGGAAGCCTCCAAACCTACCGACTCACTGCAGACGACCCTAAGCTAGCAAATCTTATGGCGGAGTTGCAGCAATGGTCCAATCCCAAGCCCAACTCCCGAACGGCGATTAACAAATGGAATGCAGAGCTGGGAGGCCTGTACGCAGAACGCTCAAAACCTGCTGTCGTAGAGGAGTTGAAACGTATCCTCCCCGTTTCCTACTATCCAGATCTTGCTAAGAAACGCGAGGCAGCGACACAGCAGGCAGCACTACTGAAAAGACATCAAGCCTATTGGCTTGAATTTCAACGTCAAGCAGAACAAGCTGTAAAGACAGAACAGCAGCGGCAAAAAACATTGCTTGCATTACTTGCAAATCCACCCGTATCGGTTGGTGCGTTGCAGCCGGGCCCCTACGCACCCAATGCGATTCTTTTCTCTTTTTTGATTGGGATTTGCGCCGCGCTGTTATTTAGTGTCTGGAATTTTCTGGCACCGTCGATTCAACTTGTCAAGCAAGCATCAACCTCGAGCGAGGCTCAAGAGGTCAGCAAGGACAAGGCCCCTTCGACCCCTCTTGTAGGACCAGCCACATCCGTAACGCCAGCGTCCAGTACGGGAGCGGCCGCCCTGCAATTTCAGGTCACCCTCCCTGCCAAGTGGCTCAAAGTACACCAACCGGCCAGTGTCTGGATTCGGCAAGCTGCTTATTTCGGCTTGGTTGCATCTGTGGTTCTGGTCACCTCAACGTCAATGCTGAATCCAGATTCAGAGTGGCGAGGCTTTCCGGCACGTATGCTTTGGGAGGAGCAAAGCTCAGGCAGCGTCTCTCCGATTCATCACCACTCGAACAGCCCAACGCAGCAGATGCAAACGAGCGTCTTTGCACCAAGGACTTCGTAGCTTCGCCAATGATGTTTGGTAATCGGCCACTGGAAACATCAACTGCTGGTCAACCATGGGCACGCTGATGTGCAAACACACCACGTGTTTGCTGCCAGACCTCAATCGCATAATGGAATCCGAGCCTGCCACACTGTATGCACGCAGCAGCCAACATGGCAACCAACGACACACCAAACAGGATGCGAGTGGGCAAGGTGTCTGGTATCGCCTGCGTAACGAAACGGGAAACCGAGTGCTGACGTATTTCTAGTTCACTCACAGTAGCCCCGTGAACCGGATTGAGTTCAAACAACACATCTCGTCTCGCTGCATATGCCAGCAGACGGCCATCGCGACCAGCCGTTAATCCGTGCGTCTCACGACAGCGATCCCGCGTAGCGGTCAGTGGTGAGCAATCACCTGTATTCGCATCGATCCGGTATAACCGCCCGCTTGCGATATCAACACCGTACAGTCCTTCGCCCTCCACAAAAGCGAGACTGAATAGGCTGGGTACATTGACATGAGCAACGGCAGTAGCGTTGCCGGTATATTTGTCGATGCTCACCAGCTGATCGGTTGCTGTATCGACGCCATAAAGTCGACTGAAGCGGTCACATGCCAATGATTGCACGCTGGAGAATCCCAGGGAGCCAATGCGTGTGGCTTTTCCGGTCTTTCTGTCAACCTTCAACAATTGATCGCCTTGCCCCTCAACCGCGAACAACTGCCCCTCACGATCGAAGGTCAGTCCACAGACTGCTGGAAAACCAAGTGGTCCAACGTGTATTCGCAACCGCGTTAACTCATCGATGATGATCAGGCCATCGCAACTGCCATCGACCGCATAGATCAAATCATCCTTGAAGCTGTAAGCCATTGCGGTGATGCAGGAAGGGCCCAAATCGAGTCGCCCTTCCCTCTGCGGTGCAGCCGACGTCGGTTCATCGGACTGTCCGTCACCGGAATGACCTGCCTCGGTTTCTCTGGCAAGCTCGTTTTGCCTGGCCGTCTCGTTTTCTCTGGCAAGCTCAGTGACTAGCGAATCCGCAGTCCCAACTGACCCCACTCCCGAAAGGAAACACACACTGACGCAGGTAGCCACAATTCTGGCCGGCCTGCTGAAAAAGCTTCGAACACATTCACCAATTTCGGACATCCGTAATCTCCCTGTGGCTTATCACATGCCTTTCATCCAACAAATCCAAGCCAAACAAATGGCTGACGTAGTGGATAGCAGGAAGCAATCGGCGCGCCAGATCACGACGACCAGAGCCGCGATTCGTCGAAATCACGGCTTCGTATTTATGGTTTTTGAGCAAGTGTCACAGACTGCCCCTTGAACATCAGAAAGGGAATCCATGCCGCCGATAGCACACGTTAGAATCGTGCAAAAAAATGGTGAACACCGACTGCAATGAGAACGGCCTGTCAATTCCTGCTTCGGTTGCAGGAACAATGGGACCAAATGCACAATGAGAAGGCAGTGATTGTTGCATGGGTGGCTAAGAGTAACGCCAGGCCACGAAAGTCACGAATCTTTCCCTTAAAAGCCTCCGCCGGAAAACAGAACCATGTCGACCTTCCGCCGCTTCGAGTGGGATAGCGAAGAATACAGCGATGCTTTTGCATGCCTTCTACGCTGCAGCTCGGAAAGAGCGGTTTTAATTCCTTTTCTGACGCAACAGATTCAGCAACTGCCAGCTCTTTCAGCAGCAGTTGACTGGGGAGCGGGCACAGGTGACTTGACCCAACTGCTGGCTCAAAATTGCACGCACACTTTTGCGATTGAACCATCACCAGCGATGCGGGAAATCCTGACCCAAAGACTCCCTCAAGTGGAACTGTTGCCCGGAGATCTATTAAGTGCCAGCCCACCCGTTCCAATCGACTACGCCTTTCTGGCTCACGTTCTTTACCACCTGCCTGATGACGACTGGCCGCAGATCATCCTCCGTTTACTGGAATTCCAAAGTTCCGACGGACAACTGGTTGTTATTCTCAAGGGCGGTAACTCAGGGTGCAACTTGATGCTGGAACAGTTTGGTGCACAGCGATTTGACCTGATGCGGCAGATTACAAAACACGCTGACAGGTTTTCGGGTTTCGAGCTGCACGTGGAGCAACTCAAAGCAACCATTGAAACTCACACTTATGAAGAAACAGAAAAGCTCGCCCGTTTTATGA
>JAPOKD010000880.1 GCA_029977825.1 Planctomycetota bacterium
AAATTTTGATGCTGCTGGACGATGGCGAACCGTCTATTCCACGTCGCGACGAAAAAGCAACGCCGCTGAAATTGATGCTAGCTTCACGCTGCCGGACGGAAGGCAATTCAGCAACTTCCAGCAGTTTCGACAGTTGATCGCGGAAAATCCTGAACCACTCGCGAGAAACTTTTGTGAAAAACTGATCAGCTACGGGACAGGATCACACATTCAATTCGCCGACCGGAAAGAAATCGACAAGCTCATTGAGCAAACTGCCGATTCCAACTATGGGATGCGTTCACTGTTACATGCAACCATTGCCAGCGATATTTTTCTTTCCAAGTAGCAAACCTCCATTACCCGACCGTCAACCTCATCGCGTGTTTGAAATGAGATCTAACCCAAACCGAACACTTCCATCTGCTGCTACGGGACGCTATCTGAAGCGGCGGACAATGCTTCGAGGTACAGGAATTGCCATGAGCCTGCCGTGGCTTTCTGCCATGGAACCGGCAGTTGCGAAGATAAGCGAATCCAGCAAGCCAAAGCGTTTTGTGGCGATGACACTGGGACTTGGCCTGGTCGCTGAGAACCTGTTTCCATCCAATAGTGGTTTTGATTATCAACCTTCCCGCTATTTGGAAACTCTGCAGAATCTACGGGACCAGATTACTGTGATTTCAGGCTCATCACATCCTGGTGTTACCGGGGGTCACCGCGCGGAAGCGAGTATCCTTACTGCTTCCCCGATGGGATCTTCAGGCCGCGCAAAGAATACGATTTCTGTCGATCAATTGATGGCCCGATATCTTGGTGACTCCACGCGATTTCGTTCTTTGGTTCTCAGCACCAGCGGCAGCACCAGCCCGTGCTACACTGAAAATGGTTCCATGATCCCACCAGAGGATCGCCCCTCTCGGCTGTTCAATCGACTGTTCATTGATGACTCGAAGAGGGAACGTGAAAAGCAAGCGGCTAGGGTCAGGCAAGGTCGCAGCATCATGGATATGGTGGGAGAAGATGCAAAGTCCCTGAGCCGTGAATTGGGTGCTGGTGACCGGGACAAGCTGGATGCGTACTTCACAAGCGTTCGTGACCTTGAAAAACGCATGGCGGAGGCCGAACAATGGGCAAACCGCCCCAAGCCCTTAGTCAACCAGCAAGCACCTCGTGACGTCAATGATCCCGGCGACCTGGTTGGCCGTCAGAAAACGATGTGCGATGTCATCAAATTGGCATTACAAACTGATTCAACTCGTTTCATTTCGCTCCATATCCCAGGTGCAAGTGGATCGATACCAATCGCAGGAGTCGATGACAGCCACCACTCACTTAGCCATCACGGTCGCGACGAAGAAAAGCTCGACCAACTCGCCTTGGTGGAAACGGCCGTAATCAATCAATGGGGTGCGTTTCTTGAGGATCTGCGAAGCGTCGAGGAGTCTGAGACAACCCTTTTGGATCAGACTTCTGTGCTACTCACGAGTAATCTGGGAAATGCTTCCAACCACGACAACCGGAACATGCCTGTGCTACTGTCGGGAGGAGGATTCCGACATGGCCAGCACCTTGCATTTGACAAGCGAAAGAACTACCCCCTTCCGAATCTTTACGTCTCACTATTGCAACAGGTCGGGCTTGAGACGGACAGTTTTGCCAGCAGCACAGGAACCATGACTGGACTGCGATCGAGCTAGGCTTCGAACGTATAGCGTCAGTCAACCAACTCTGGAAAAACGCCTTCATCGAGTTCCATTCGCTGCACGATGGCCCGCAGTCGAATTTGGAAATCACTTTTGTAATTTGCGACCTGTTGTTCGGAAATTTCGAGCTGCTGGGCAACATCTTTGTTGCTTCGTCCCAACACGAAGAGCAATTCGATGGCCTGCAATTTGACCCAAGCGTTTGTTTTTTTCCAACGATCGATCTGCTCGGCAATGGCATCACGAACGGCTTGTTCTTCAATGGCCTTTCTTTCCACGCTTCGTGCAATCGAACTGGCAACCCGGTCCCCCCCCACCGGCTCGATCGGCCCAGCGGTGCTACTGCGACCATGCATTTGCAGAGAAGGTCGGCGACCCTCACGGCGCAGGTGATCTGTCAACTTATACGCACAGATGGAAAACAGATAGCTTTCCAGCGGTCGGCTGCCGTCATAGTTTGGCAGACTCACCAGAAAACCAACAAACGCCTCCTGAACAATGTCTTCACTGCTGGCTCGATTCCTGATCCGACTGTCGGTGAAGGCCATCAGACGCCCTTCATAACGATCAATCAGGTTTTGCCAGGCGTCAGAATCTCCCTTTCGAATACGTTCGATCAGGTAGCGGTCAGCTTCCTGATCCATGGATCGATTGGTATCGGATTTTTTGTTGTCGGCCATACATTCAAGCTAACCAGCATCGAGACAAGTTCCCAGACCCATTCGCAGATTTCTCCGCTCAGCCAGATGGAATCATCCGAATCCGGAGCGAACGCCAGAAAAAGAACGGGCACGCTAATAGATCAGGCGACGGGCGTCTGTTTACCCAAAGGCCGGGTTGCCTACCCGACAGGGCGCACCACCTAGCCTGATTCCATCCCTGTTACCTCGGTGCAGCCAGACCCATGTGACGTCACTACAATCCAGCAAAACGCCAGCTTGCAAGCCGGCTTGTCAGGGAAAGAAGCTTGGCCGCTTCGGATCGCTCGCAACCTTTTCCTCGATTTTTACTGACACCGGTACCGAAAAACGGCCTTTCTCCTGACTGCAGCCCCAAAAAGGTGAACACTGGCTATTTTTCCCTGGTCAATCGCAATCCGCATTCAGGAGTGCGCCAGTAAACCTGCCTAACGGAACCTTGTGGCTACCTGATACAATCCCGCTTGAAATTGCAGCCCCTTACCAACTGCCGCAGGCGAAAACCCTCGCTCGATGAC
>JAPOKD010000254.1 GCA_029977825.1 Planctomycetota bacterium
CACTTTCAGGATACCCGAACGTCCCGAATCCCTGTCCAGCCTGTTTGTCCGTTGGCAAGTCGTTCCCAACACTCTGTCGTACCATACCATTCGCGGTTTTATTATTTACCACTGAACCCTCTGGTCCGCTCAGTTGTGAAAGGCCCGGGTTTTGGTTTTGGTCCGGAACGTCGCAATGCGTCACATGAGGAAACGACTTATCCAACGCATCGAAACCCTCATCCAATTCGGCTTCAGAGCGGCTCGGTATTGGGTCGTGATTCATTGAGACAAACATCGAGAACAACGTGGAATAAAAACACTCCTCCGAAGCGATTCAATCGCCGTGGTAGCGGGAGTCGCTTTGTTCAGCCCTCCATTGTAGCGCAGTGGCGACCTAAAAATGGCATGAATTCCGCAAGAAAGCCGCCAACCCGCTCCCTTTTTAGAACGCAAAACATGCCTAATCCGAATGTTTGAGTTCCTCCCCCCCATTGTTGAACGTCCGCTGCTCGAGAAACTGTTATTACGGGACACCCCGCCGGATGCCAGAACTCGGTATCCTGTGCAAAGAAACTCGTGCCGATGTGGGTTCCATCTCTTCCTGACTCGTGGCCAAAATTCCATCCATGACTGATACCGTTCGCGATTCCATCTACGAAGCAATTGCTTCCATTCGCCTGATCGATCCACACACCCACATCAACCCCCATGCACCAGCATCCAACACGCTGGCAGATCTACTTGGGTACCACTACTACACCGAGCTGGCGCATTCAGCGGGAATGCCCAAAAGTGAGATTGAGGAAGATGGGCTAAGCGATCGTGAACTGGTCCGACGACTGGTAACCAACCTTTCTCCCATTGAAAACACGGCGCAATATCGGTGGCTGATTGAGATTTGCCGCAAATTTTTCGGCTTTTCTGGCGACCGTTTGGATGAATCGAACTGGGAAGAAGTATACGAGACATCTGAAAAGCAAATGAAACTTGCTGAATGGCCCCAGATGGTCCTCGACCAAAGTAATGTCGAAGCCGTTTTCCTGACGAATGACTTCGACGACGAACTGGAGGGATTTGACAGTGACACGTACATCCCATGCCTACGAACAGACGACCTTGTTTTTCATCTACCGAAGTCTCAGACAAGGGAACGCTTGGCCGCTTGCACTGGAATCGAACTGGATGGTTCACTTGCCAACCTTCGTGAATCGCTACGTCAACGGTTCGAACATTTCACTGGGCATGGTGCACGTGCATGCGCGATCTCATTACCCCCTGACTTTTGCCCCACACGTGTTAGCGATGGTCGCGCGACAACGGCGCTGAATGACGTGCTTCTCAAAGGGGTCATGGCAGACCCTGCTCACCAGACTGCTCTTTCACGCAGTGTTTTCTGGACTCTGGCGGAATTATGTGATGACTACGGTCTTCCATTTGATTTGATGATCGGTGTCAACCGCGGCGTCTACCCGGATGGCGTTTATCAGGGACAGGATCTGTACGACAGCAGGGTTTCCTTGATCCAATATCGAGAACTTTTCAACTCTTTCCCACAAGTAAAATTCCCTATCTCGGTTTTAGCGAGCGTCACCAACCAGGAGCTCGTCAGCTACGGCTGGATTTTCCCGAATGTCATCACAAATGGACACTGGTGGTACAGCAACACACCTTCTTTCATCGCGAGAGATGCTGCCGCAAGACTCGAGGCAGTTCCACAAACGAAACAGATTGCTTATTACAGCGATGCATACAAACTGGAATTTGTCTGGCCAAAGTTTGACATGTACCGACGGATCCTGTCCGGCATCCTCTCGGACCATTTCGTGAAAGGCAATGGCTGGAGCGAGGAGCGCGCAATCGAACTCGGGCGGCAGATCCTGCGAAGCAATGTGGATGAGATCTTTCCAAAACCCACTGGAATCGCGAACAGGGCCGAACCAGCAACAACTGAATCGATCAACAGCGATTCAGACACATTCAACCCTAACCCCGAAGTCATCTCCGTCATCAACGATGATGACCTTGACCCTCTCCCCAGCCACGAAGAAATACAGTCGGCCAACGCGGACGATGTGCAGCTTTTTGACGACTCCATCGAAAACCGCCACCCGACAACGGAAACGCTGGAATCTGAAATTGACCCCGAGCCCTTGGATGTAGGCGACGTGCTGGGGACAACTTCAGAAGCATCAACAGAGTCTGAGATCCGTATGCTTCGAGGCGAAGGTTCGTTCGAGGTCGATGAAGAATCATTACTACTTCGGCCTGACCCAACCACCGGCGAATTGAAATTACCGCCATCCAATGGTGATGAAGAATCAACATCCTCTGATGAGTAACAACACCTTCTGGCGGTTTATCGATACGCCAATGAAACGTCTCACCCGATGGCAGGACGTGCAGCCAGTATCCAGCCTAGCAACGTCAGCTGACTGCTCACGAATCCTGCCGCAGCGATTTTTCTGAGATGATTCTATTGATCGCATTGAGCATTGCTAAAATTGTGCTCTCCACACTGTCTGTACTCACGCCGATTCCACGGTAAGTGCGTCCTTTGTGTTCCACCTCCAGATTCACTTCGCCGATCGCATCACGCCCCAGCGTTGCGCTTCGCACACGAAAATCTTTGCAGACGAGTTCAATCCCCGTAATTTTTTCAACAGCCCAAAAAGCTGCATCAATGGGGCCATCACCCAGTTCAATACACTCGGTCGCTTCTTTATCGCCACAGCATAGAGTCAGCTCGACATGTGGCTGTCGTGACTTTCCGCTGGTCACGACATAATCCACAAGTGTCCATTGCTCGTCAACGCTGCCACTGATTTGCTGCTGCACCAATGCAATGATGTCCCCATCATAGATTTCTTTCTTCTTGTCAGCTAACGCCTTGAACTGCTCAAAGACAACCTGCAATTGCTCACCCGTCAATGTGAAGCCAAGTGTCTTTGCACGATCAGCCAATGCAGCTCTACCACTGTGCTTGCCGAGAACGAGGTCTGTCTTGGAGAACCCGACTTCTTCAGGCGACATGATCTCGTAAGTACTGCGTTCTTTCAGCATTCCATCCTGATGAATTCCTGATTCATGCGCAAACGCATTCTTACCGACAATCGCCTTATTCCTCTGCACTTGAATTCCCGTGGTTTTGCTAACCAGGCGGCTCGCTGGAACCAGCCGCTTGGAATCGATATTCGTGGTGCAGCGGTAGAAATCACTTCTTGTCTGAATCGCCATCACAACCTCTTCGAGCGCAGCGTTACCTGCTCTTTCTCCAATCCCATTGATGGTGCATTCAATCTGCCCCGCACCAGCCGCCACAGCCGCCATGCTATTGCAAACAGCCATCCCCAGATCATCGTGACAATGCGTACTCACAACTGCTTTCCCGATATTCGGGACACGTTCCTGCAACATTCGGAAGCGATCATAAATCTCACCAGGTGTGGCATAACCAACCGTATCCGGAATATTTACGGTCTTTGCTCCGGCATCGATCGCGGCTTCAACAACCTGACACAGAAAATCATTTTCAGTGCGGCAGGCATCCTCGGGTGAAAACTCGACATCATCACAATAGCTGACAGCCCGCTTCACCCCAGCAACAGCCCGCTCGATAATTTCATCAGGGCTCATTCGTAATTTAAATTCACGGTGAATCGCACTGGTCGCCAGGAACACGTGAATTCGGGAACTGGGGGCGTATTTGACCGCCTCCCACGCAGCATCGATGTCTTTATCACTACATCTCGCCAGACCGCAAATCGTTGCACCCCGCACGGTCTGAGCGATCTGCTTTACTGCTTCGAAGTCACCGGGTGAAGCAATTGGAAAACCCGCCTCGATGATATCGACCCCCATCTCAGCCAGGACCTGAGCCACTTCCAGCTTTTCAGCAAGATTCATACTCGCACCCGGTGACTGCTCGCCATCGCGAAGAGTGGTATCAAAAATACGAATCATTCGTGGCTCGGATTGAGCGTTTTCATCGCTGTTGGCTGCATGGGCCGGGTTCGGATGCGACATTTCTGTTAGTACCTTTGAACAGTTGTTTGTTAGCCAGCGACGGGAACAAAAAAACCCGAGTCGCCGGGCGACTCGGGTTCGTTGTTTTGTCGTGCGAAAGACCTCAGCGGTCTATCCAAACCCTCATCATCCGCCTGTTCGGCGCTCGGTTAGTAGGAGCAGCAGATTGAGAGTTGGGTTGCACATGCCAACATGTTAGGCAAGAGAGCATGCGACCGTCAACGGTTCCTTATTTTTTTTCAAAAAGCACGCAAAACCTGATCTAAAATTCCGAGAATTGCTGAGTGCTTCTTCAAAAAAAGCCACAAGTTATAGGGAATCGGAACGCCATGAAATCCATAAGGCCCCGGTTCGACCGAAGAAAACCTGACTCTGTCAGGATCAGGCAGCAGCTTTAGGAATCTCTTTCCCCTGAAGCTGATAGACATATCTCAGGACTTCGGCAACCGCCTGATAGTGATCGGCAGGTATCACATCACCCACCTCCACTGTTTTGTACAACACCTGAGCCAATGGTTTGCGTTCCACCACAGGGATTCCATTTTCCAGGGCCAAACGTCTGATTTTCTGTGCCAACACCCCTGCCCCTTTGGCGACAACGATCGGAGCTGGCATCGTCAATGGATCATATTGGATCGCAATTGCAAGTTCTGTCGGATTACTGACCACCACATCTGCGTTTGGAACCTCCGTTTCCGCACGTTGCATCATCATTTGCCGCTGCACCATTCTTCGCCGGGCGGCTACCTGCGGATCACCTTCTGTTTCTTTCAGCTCATCCCGCACTTCCTGATCAGTCATCATCAAATCCTGCTCATGCTTCCACTTTTGAAACGCAAATTCCAGGATAGCCAACACGAACAGAGCCAAACCGATCCAAACGCAGGTTCCAAGCAGGCAGTCAAACAGAGTGGATGCGATTTGCGGAACGCTTAACTCACCCATTTGCAAAATAGCGTCGCTGTAATAGGCAACAGCCAAGAAGGCAAACACTGCAATCACTGCCACCTTGAAAAGCCCAAACCCAAGTCTCGCGACCCCTTGCAAGGAAACGATTTTCTTCACGCCAGAAAGTGGGCTGATGTGACTCAGCTTGGGAACAATTTTTTTGGTACTGAAAACAACACCAGTCTGAGTCACATTGACGAGCACACCAGCTACCAGCATCGCAAGCAGAAGTGGTACAGCCGCAAGAGCGAGACGACCTGCGTAACCGAGCAGCCAATTCGCCGCATCACTCGTTTCGAGCGACTGCATGCGTGTGATTGATAAGGCATCAACAAGAGCCGATGCCAAATGCTCCGCCGCTGGTGGCCCAAACATCCACAAGGTTCCCACAGCGGCAAGCAACATGCCAGCGGACGTCAAATCCTGACTACGAACGACCTGACCCTCTTCACGGGCCTGACGTCTTCGCCGTTCGCTTGCTGAATGCTTCTTATCGCCACTGGAATCAGCCATTTCGATTAGCTCCTAGCTCGATTCACGGCTACCAGAGACGGCTTAATTTTGCGGCAACCGTTGCCAATTCGCTTTGGAATACGAGGCCCACAGAGCCAATGGTCACACTCAAAATCACGAGCATTGCCAACGCATTGATACTCAATCCAATGGCTAGCACATTGATTTGAGGTAATGTGCGACTGATCAGTCCAGTAACGAGGTTACTCAGCAGCAAGGCAGCTATGACGGGTGCTGCAATCCGCACCCCCGAGGCCATTCCAGCCGACAATTGCCCCACAACCAAATCCATCATCGAATCATGGAATACCACATTCCCGGCTGGCACCGCATGAAAACTTTCAAGCAACACACCCAACAGAATCCGGTGACCTCCCACCAGCAGCATCACAGCAGTCACTAACAGCCCGACCAGCCGAGCAACGGATGGCATGCTGCTGGAGGTAGTTGGGTCAACCGCATCACCCAATTGCATTCCACCCGTACTGGTAATCATTTCACCGCCCATCTGAAGTCCGGTGATGATCAATTGCACGGTGGCACCAATCAGCAAACCGATCAAACCCTCCCTGGCAATCGCGATCGCCAACTCCACCAGATTATCGATTTGCGGAAGATCCTGAACCGGAGTATCGCTGGCCACAGGAGGGAGCACGAGTGCTGTCAACGTGATCGCCAAGAAAGCACGGACGCGTTTTGGCACTCCCACACCCACTGATGGCATCGACATCAACAGGGTGCTCATGCGTGTCATGACCAACACGCCAAGCACAAGATGCTCCATCAGCCAGTTGGTCAGCATCTCCATCAGGGTGAGCCCGCATTTTCAAAAACGAGTCTCGTGAAATCGACCATTCTTGTCAGCAACCATGGAAGGCAAGCAACAAGCACAGCCGCCATCGCCAGAATTTTTGGGACAAATGCGACTGTCTGATCCTGGACTTGGGTCAATGCCTGCATTAATCCAACCAGCAGACCTGCGGCCATTCCGACCAACAGGACTGGTGCAGCAATGATCACTGCTGACATCAAGGTTTCACGACATAAATCAACTGCTGTTGCAGCATCCATCAGTTCTTACACTCCGTCAAAGCATCGTCCCAAAGCTATCCATCAACATTTGCACTACCAAACGCCATCCATCTACCAAGACAAAGAGCAGCAATTTAAACGGCAGAGAAATAACCTGCGGTGGCAACATCAACATTCCCATCGAAATCGTGACACTCGCAACGACAAGATCCACAATCAGGAAGGGAAGATAAATCTGAAACCCCATCAGAAAAGCCGTCTTCAGTTCACTCAGAATGTAGGCAGGAAGCAGCACCCTGAGCGGAACATCTTCAAAGCTGCTTGGTAACGGTGCATCTGGATCCATGTATTGATAAAACAGGTGCACGTCATCATGGTTGCCCGCCACATCGATCTGTCGAGACATGAATTCGCGAATCGGTATCGAACCAGCCTCGTAAGCTTCCTCCATCGTCATCGGTACTGCGGGATCCGTGTAAGGCTTGATCGCATCGTTGTAAACACGCGACCACACAGGCGACATCACAAATAAGGTCATGAAAAGCGCAATGCTTGTCATCACTTGGCTTGGAGGTAGTGACTGCAGTCCAATGGCTTGCCTTAGCAAACCCAGAACAATGATGATTCTGACGTAACACGTCGTCATCAGCAGAACAGCTGGTGCCAAGCTCAACACCGTCAACAGCAACAACACCTGTAGACTGCTGCTCAGCCCCTCTGGGCTTGTCCACGATTCTGGTCCGCCCCCCAAGCCCTCCAACGGAGTATTTTCCAGCATGGGAACAGAACTGCCACTTTTGGAAAAGATCGTCGGCGTCTGGCCATTGATCACGTTCTGCTGTGATCCCGAGTCCTGACCTATCGACACGCCTTGCGCAAGCGCGCACGTGCTGCCAGTCAGAAACAAGCAAAGAACTAATCGAATTAAAAACAGCCCGTTCAACCGTGTTCGCTCCATCGAGTCAGGTAGACGACTTAGATGGAGATTAGGAAATCACGAGAATGGGGCGGAAGGCGGATTTCGGCAATAAGTTGGAGAAACTTGAGCCGAAATCAGAAATCCGAGGCGATTCAGCCGTAAAACTGATACAGCATCAA
>JAPOKD010000112.1 GCA_029977825.1 Planctomycetota bacterium
CGGAAGACAAATTCATTAACGCAACGGCCGTACGCGGAGAATCGATTGGCACGACTAACCGCGGGATCGGACCGTGCTACCGCGACAAGGTAGGCAGAACCCATGCCATTCGCATGGCCGACCTTGTCCAAGCGACCCGCGACGCCCGTATCGCAACCGTCGCCGAGCAGAAGGTAGCACTACTCGAGAAGATGGGTGCGCCGCAGGAAGATCTGGATTCCATCGCCCCCGACAAAGTGGTTGCAATGGCTGCATCTTGGGCCGAGCAACTTGACGGCATGATCGGAGACACGACTGATTACCTGCTTGACGCATGCGAGGCCGACAAACGAGTTCTGTTTGAAGGAGCTCAAGGTGCTCTGCTGGATATTGATCACGGTACTTTCCCTTTCGTCACCAGCAGCAACAGCAGTGGTGTTGGCGTCTGTGCGGGTGCGGGAGTGCCGCCGCGTTGGATTCATCAAGTACTCGGTGTTTGTAAAGCCTATAGCACACGGGTGGGTGGCGGTCCCTTCCCAACCGAACTCGACGACGAGATCGGTGAGCGTATCCGAAAGCTGGGAAATGAATTCGGAACGACAACAGGAAGACCGCGTCGATGCGGGTGGTTTGATGCCGTTGCCGTCCGGTACACATCACGACTCAGCGGTGTTACCCGCTTGGCATTGATGATGATGGATGTCCTTAGCCACTTGGACGAATTGAAAGTTTGCGTTGCTTATGAATTGGACGGCGAAAGAATCGAGACGGTTCCCAGTCATGCCGAGGAGTTGCGTCGCTGCAAACCTATTTATGAGACAATCCCCGGCTGGAAAGAACCCGTGGATGATGTTCGTCGGGAGGATGAGTTCCCTGCTGGCGCTCTAGCTTACGTAAAGCGGATTGAAGAGTTGGTCGGAATTCCCGTGGGTGTACTTTCTGTCGGCCCTGATCGAGCTCAAACCATCTTCACTGAAGCAGCAAACGAATTAGCACTCCAGCCCATTGCTTGAAAGATGACCGACCGGGGCCCCGACGCTTGCGAAACAGATCAGTTAGCAGATGTCCCTGTGGATGATCGCCCTCGGCACATCGCGATCATCATGGATGGAAACGGCCGCTGGGCCCAAAACAAGGGTCTACCGCGAATCGAGGGCCATCGCCACGGGGTAAACACGGTTCGCATGATCAGCGAAACGGCCACCGAGCTGAAAATCGCGACGGTCACCTTGTACTGCCTGTCCAGTGAAAACTGGAAACGTCCCCAGGCAGAGCTCGATTTCCTGATGCACTTGCTTGAGCAATACCTGATCGAGGAACGCCGCACGATCATGGAACAGGGACTGCGATTAAAAGTGATCGGACGCCGAGACAGACTGCCAGAAAATGTTTTGACAGAAATGGATCGTACCCTGCAAATGTCAGCCAATAACCCTGGCACCGAATTGGTGCTCGCCATTGACTACGGTGGGCGAGATGAAATCACCAAAGTGACTCGGGATATTGCGAGCGAGATTGCCGCTGGAACACTCACGGTTGATGACGTTGACGAAAACACCATCAGCAGCAGACTCTACACCGCCGATCTTCCTGAGGTCGACTTGTTGATTCGCTCAGGTGGAGACATGCGGGTGAGCAACTTTCTGCTTTGGCAAATCAGTTACTCGGAGATCTGGATCACCGAAAAGTGCTGGCCTGAATTCAGCCGCGCAGATTTCCTGAATGCGATCCGTGAATTCAAGTCGCGGCAGCGACGATTCGGAGGTCTTAACGTCAATGAATGATCGAACTTTGATCCAGTTGCTATTCAACGACGCCCTAACGCGTAAGAAGCGTCAGCGGACATTTCGTTTTCAACGCGAATTTCAAATGCGGACCTGCAGACTGGATACCAGAACTCTGAAGTTCAAAACAGAAAGGCACGTGTAACTTGTTAATCGATCGTTTGAAAACATCGGCCGTGCTCATTTCCATCACATGCATCCTGCTGTATTTGGATGCTACGGTATCCCCGGCGCGTGCTGAAGGAATCTGGCTGCTCCCTTTGTTGCTCTTCTTCTCACTCGGCACCGCATGGGACATTTCGGGACTGCTATCCAACAGTGGTCGCCCGATTCACCGCAAGGCAACGCTGTTAGCTACTGCCCTTGTTACTCTTTCAGCATGTCTGCCGATGCTGTGGCCGTTGTTCGGGTCGGAATACCCCGCCAACTGTCCGGTGGGAAAGCTTGGCTGGATTGTGATCGCCTCCGTGGCATCGGTATTCCTGCTTCTGATAACGGAAATGATGGAATACGGAAAAGGCCCGGCAGGGGCAATCGAACGAACCCTGGGTGGTGTATTTGTGTCCCTCTATGTTGGCCTGCCGATGGCATTACTCGTGTCCCTCCGATCGCTGGGCGATGGCAACTGGGGTTTGGCCGCGATTCTGACCATGATCTTGGTGACCAAATCGACCGATGCCGGGGCTTATTTCAGCGGCAAAGCCTTCGGCAAACACAAACTGATCCCCCGGCTCAGCCCGGGGAAGACTCGGGAGGGTGCCGTGGGCGGAATTTTAATCGCCACGATCGTTGCATTCGCTTGCTTGAAATGGCTTTTTCCAGCAATCGCGGGGGAGGCGTCTGGCCCGGTGGAGGCAGCTACCATCCCCGGCTTGAACCAGCCTCTCTGGGGAGCTTTGTGCCTTGGGCCTGTGCTGGCAATCACCGGAATGATCGGGGATTTAGCGGAATCCCTCTTCAAAAGGGACGCTGATGCGAAGGATAGTGGCAACCTCCTTCCTGGACTGGGAGGTGTTTGGGACGTCACAGATTCACTGATCGCAGCGGTTATGCCTGCATTTCTCTGTTTCGTCGCCGGTGTAGCCGCCTGATTAAAACGGGGATTTGGCGGTTTATTGACACCTGATCCTATGATTTAACCGGAAATGTATAGAATACAGTTTGTTGACCCATCGTTCCTTGCAGGCAGCTGAATGACCGAAGCAACGCTTTCGATCACCAATCCTGACGAGATTTTGACCCTGTTCGGGCCTCGCGACCAGCACCTGAGAAAGTTGCGTCGGTTGTTTGATGTTCGCATCACCCAGCGGGATGGCAGAATCCGCATCTCCGGAGAAGGAGAAGAAGACGTCCAACGGGCAACCCGGACGCTTGAAAAGCTGCGCCATCTCTCGCGGCAAAAGGGCGAACTGAGCCCTGGCGATATCGATGTCGCTGCCTGTGAGGAGGGAGCGATTGTTGTCGGCACGGGCAAAGGTCTTGGACACTCCACCGATGAAATTGACATTCAACATGCTGGCCGACGAATCAAACCTCGCACACCTGGCCAAGATGAGTATGTCAAAGCAATACGCGCTCACGATCTGACATTCGCAACTGGCCCAGCAGGATGCGGCAAGACCTATTTGGCTGTCGCGACTGCCGTGGAAGCTTTAAGAGCGGGTAGCATCCGCAAAATCGTGCTCGTACGTCCGGCAGTAGAAGCCGGCGAAAGCCTCGGTTTCTTGCCGGGCGATCTCCGTGCAAAACTGAATCCATACCTTCGCCCCTTGATGGATGCCTTGGGTGAGATGGTCGACTATGACCAGGCGAGGAATTTAATGGAGCAGGACGTAATCGAGGTAATCCCTCTGGCCTACATGCGTGGGCGAACTCTCAATGATGCCTTCATCATTCTTGACGAAGCACAGAACACGACCGTTGCCCAGATGAAAATGTTTCTGACTCGCATGGGTGAACGAAGCAAAATGGTGGTCAGCGGTGATGCAACCCAACAGGACCTTCCGCGAGGCGTGACAAGCGGACTGCGGGACGCGATCCGGCGACTTGGCAAGATCAACGCGATTGGAATCGTCAAATTGCAGGCCAGTGACATCGTCCGGCACCGTCTGGTTCAAAAGATCGTCGAAGCGTACGAGGATCTCGAACAACGACAGCAGAATTCCGCACACGGGGACCAGAGCGAACGACGATAATCCCATCCTGTCTGGCAAGGGTACAAACACCTGCTGACAGGACAAACTGGTGGCACTCACACCGGGATGAACGATTGTTTGATAAACAACCATGAGCGGTGCAAACAAAACACGAACGCGTCAGGAACGCATTAACTCGCTCGGCATTCAAAAGCCGCGTTTTACCCAGTGGTGGCAAAGTGGCGACAAAGCTGATCTTGCAATTCGTGTTGCCATGGCATTCATTTCGGCCATCGCACTGCTAATTATTTGCGAGGCATGGCAACCACCGTTTGCCTTCAGGAAAAATCAGGTTCCAGCCCGAGAACTGATCACCCGCGTCGACATGCAAGTGCCGAATGACGCAAAAACAAATGCGGCCCGCGATCAGGCAAGCAAGAGTTTCGTCACCTATTACCAGAACAATACCCAACCGATCGACAATTTGATTGCGTCTTTGAAGAACGACCTTTTCCTCGTCCTTCCTGTTCCATCCTTTGATGAGCTCAAAGGGGAAGAGCTGACCGCTTTCTCAAACTTTTTCATTGGTGATGAAACCGATACGGAAGATACTCCGGCGAAACGATTCGGGATCATGAAATCTGTCTTTGCAGATGACCCCGAATTGAAAACACTCACCGAGGCAGTGAACAGTGCAACCAAGGACAACTACCGATTTGGTTTGATTGAAACACTGTCCCACCGCGATGACCAAGGCAGCAAAGAACGGATCCGGGTATCACCAGTTGGCAATCCCGACAAGGTTGAGTTCGTTGAGATGGATCAATGCCGTACTGCAGTCGCTGCCAACGGCATTGCAACACGACTGAAAGAGCAGTTTCGACAGAAGTACACATCGGAGGACAACCAACAAGTCGCTGCCATGATCAGTGAGTGGATTCGCCAGCGTTTGGCAGATCATGAGACCTTGACATACATGACCAAACGCAACGAAGTCGACCGGGCAGCAGAACGCGATGCTGTTGAAGTCTCGATGGATGTCTTGTCCAGCGGCAAGTCCGTCTTGGCTACGGCAGGAACGCCACTCACGGAAGCAGAACTGACGCTACTCCGCAAAGAGTGGGAAATCATGCTGGAAAACATGTATTTCAGTGACATGGTAGTACGCTTCCTCTCATACGCTGGCATGCTCACCGCTTTATATCTGCTGTGCGGCAGCTACATCTTTTTCGTTGATGACCGCGAACTTCTGCAAGATCGCTGGAAACTTGGCAAGTTGCTCGCATTGATGGTCAGTGCGATTGTGCTGGCATACTTTGCAGCACGCGATGAGTGGCGCGGCGAATTGATTCCGTTAGTGCTTGCATCCATTATCGCAGCAGTGGTCTATGGAAGAGAACTTGCGTTGCTGCTTATGGCAGCAGCAAGCCTCAGCCTCTCTTTGTTCCTGGGAGATGGACTACCGGAACTTGTCATGCTGGCAGCTGCCTGCACAAGTTGCACGCTGCTACTGGGACGAATCAGAAGCCGGACGCACTTGCTTTATGTAGGCGTCAGCTCGGCCGTCATCACCATGTTAACCGTTGTTGGTGTTGGCATCGTAGCCAGCCAAACTCTCACCATGCCGGGCCCTGCGGAGGCCTCCGAACTGGTGTTCAACGGCGCAGAATTCGAAACCGTTCTGGAAAGTTTATTTAGAAATGCCGGCTGGGCGGGTTTTTGCATCCTGGTCTCGGCCACAGCGATGACCGGCCTACTGCCGTTGGTTGAAAAAGGCTTCGGAGTACAGACGGACCTCAGTCTGCTGGAACTGGGTGATGCAAGCCATCCACTGCTTCGCCGACTCGCGCAACGGGCACCAGGCACCTACAACCATTCAATCAATGTTGCTTCCATCGCGGAAGCTGCCGCGGATAAAATAGGGGCCAATGGGCTATTGGTTCGTGTTGGTGCATACTTTCACGACATCGGGAAGATGTTCAAACCCGAATATTTCATCGAAAATCAAATTTCGGGTGAAAACCAGCACGACTCACTGCAACCAGCGATGAGTACGCTTGTGATCATTGCACACGTCAAGGACGGAGCCGACTTGGCAAGAAACCATCATCTTCCCCAACCGATCATCGACTTCATTCTGCAGCATCATGGCACCACGCTAGTTGAGTACTTCTACCGAGAAGCCGCAAAACGTAGCGAAGAAGACCCCAATGCAGAGACCGTTAGCGACAAGGATTTCCGATACCCGGGTCCCAAGCCACAAACACTCGAAGCAGCCGTCATGATGCTCGCTGATGCAGTTGAAAGTGCGAGCCGGACGCTCGTCGATCCCACACCTTCGAGGATCCAGGGACTGGTGGAGTCAATCGCTCAGAAGAAAATGAGTGATGGTCAATTTGATGAGTGTGGACTCACGTTCCAACAACTCCACAAAATACGCAGCAGCCTCGTTAAATCTCTTACCGCCATTTATCACGCACGTGTCAAATACCCCGGACAACAATCGGCTTGATGCCGACCAACCGACATTGCTGAACATCGAAATCATCGTGGACGAAGACGTAAGCTACGTTGTCAACGAGCAAAGACTGCGTGATGCATGCACGACTGCGACCGCAACACGTGACTTCCATCAGGGGGAAATCGGGATTCGCGTGACCACTGATGCAGCGATACACCAAATCAATCGTGAACATCTGGGGCATGATTACCCCACCGATGTCATCAGCTTTCCCTACGCTGCCAGTCCACCTCATATCGAGGGAGAACTGGTAGTTAGCGTTGACACCGCTGCAGAACGTGCCAACGAGCTAGGCTGGTCGCTTGATAATGAATTACTGCTGTACGTTGTACACGGAACGCTGCACATTACCGGAATGGACGATCATGAACCACAAGACCGTATTGCCATGCGTCGTGCAGAACGAAAGGTGATGCTGCAATTGGGTGTTGGCGACATTGATCAATATGCAGCTGACAGTTCGAATTCCGATTGTGCAAATTCCGATGACGAAGGAAATGAACAGACCTCAACTGCGCCGCCAAACCGCAACCATTCGCGACCGGCAGACCAGCATCTTTCGGAGGACTTGCGGTGAACGACACGTGGGTCTGGGGATCGTTGTCTCTGATTGGTTTTGCGCTGAGCAGTGTGGGTGGCCTGGGTGGCGAATTGCTTGATAGTTTTGCAGGTCGCCAACTGGAAGCTTACTGCCGTTTAAAAAAGAACCGGGATCGCTTTGGTGCTGTCTTGGACAATCAGGATGCAGCCATCCGCGGTAGCGAATACCTGCGAATGATCGGAACAGTCATGTTCTTGATTGCCGGCACTGCGGCGATTTTTGTTGACGAGATGAATCCGAGGCCCCTCCGTTTGGTGTATTGGGCCCTGTCAGCTGGCGTCTTGATGATGATGGTTCATGTATGGCTACCCGCCGCAGTAACACGTTTTGCATCCACTCAGGTGCTTTATCACACCTGGCCTTTCTGGCGCAGCCTGTCCATCTTGATGAGTCCTCTTTCAGCACCAGGCGAACTGGTCGAATTGGTCACCCGCAGGCTGACGGGCACTGCCGAACACGAGGACGAAGAAGAAGAACTGCTGGAGGACGAAATCCGCACCATCGTCACGGCGGGAACACGCGAGGGCTTCTTTGGACCAGGCGTGCGAGAGATGATTCAGGGAGTAATGACCCTTCACGAGGACACAGTCGGTCATATCATGACGCCGCGTGGTGATGTCGACGCAATCGACGTCACGACCAACTGGAAAGAGACATTGGAAAAGGTTGTCGAGGCTGGCCGAACTCGCTTCCCCGTTTACGAAGATACCCTGGATCATGTCGTCGGCATTTTGTACGTCAAAGATCTACTGCCCTACCTATCCAGCCAAACGATTCCGGACCAATCCCTTCGTGAGACCTGCCGGCGTGCCTGGACCGTCCCGATCGACCGCTCGGTCGAGATTATCCTGAGAGAATTCCTGCACAGCCGCAGCCACATGGCAATCGTGATTGATGAATTTCAGCAAACTGCCGGGGTCGTGACGATCGAGGATGTGCTCGAAGAAATTGTTGGGGAAATCGTCGATGAATCGGATGAAGAAGAAGAGTTTGGCATCGAGGTCATTGATTTGGATACCGTGAAAGTTGATGGTCGCGTGATGATGGATGACCTCAACGAAATGACCGACTGGGACCTGCCTGAGAGCGATGATTACGAAACAATTGCCGGTTACGTGCTATTTCATGTTGGTGCCATACCCAAGGCCGGAGAACGACTGGTCATCGAGAATACAGAAATCGAAATCCTCAAAGCCAGTGTCAGGAAAATTGACTCCATGAAAATCCATCGGATTGACGAACAGGACCAAAAAGCGGGCTAACCGCGTTTCGAGCGGCTAGGCACAGACGGACCATTTCCGCAAGGGTACGCACAGCGGCAAATCGCCGCCAATTCTGGCAATTAACCCCGCGAATCAGCAACAATGCGTGGGTACGTCTGATTGTCCGAAGGTTTACACACCGCTAAACTGCTAACAGCGTGACGAATCTTCTATCCGCGCCTGAGTAGCGACGTTCCCGACCAATCGAAGGTTGGGAAAACGTTGCCGAGAATGCCTGATTTTCCTCTGGAATTGCCGATGAGCCCGACAGCAAACCTTGAAGTCCGAAACGCTGATACAGTCAAAGTGGCATACGACGGTCAGGAATTTGAATTGCCAGTGGTGGAAGGCTCGGAGGGCGAACGAGCAATCGATATCAGCCGACTCCGAGGCCAAACCGGCCTGATCACGCTGGATGAAGGTTTCGTGAATACGGGTAGCACCCGCAGTGCGATCACTTTCCTCAACGGTGAGAAAGGAATCCTTCGGTACCGCGGCTATCCCATTGAACAACTGGCGGCTAAATCCGACTTCATCGAAACAGCTTACCTGCTGATCAATGGTGAACTCCCGAACGCCAAGCAGGCGGAAGATTTCCGGGTAGGAATTCGCGAACATACCATGATCCACGAGGACATGCGTTCGTTCTACAACGGGTTTCCTCGAGATGCCCACCCGATGGCGATTTTGAGTAGTGTTGTCGGTGCGTTGTCAACGTTCTATCAGGACGCGATGGATGTCCACGACAAAGCCCAAGTAGAAATTTCCATCTACCGACTTCTCGCTAAACTTCCCACGATCGCAGCCTACAGCTACAAAAAGTCGATGGGTCAGCCTTTCATTTACCCCAATAATGAACTGAGCTACTGCGAGAATTTCCTTCACATGATGTTTGCCACGCCGGCACACGAGTATCTGGTTGATCCAGATTTTGCAGAGGCCCTGAACCTGTTGCTGATCGTGCATGCTGACCACGAGCAGAACTGCAGTACATCGACTGTCAGAATGGTGGGCAGCAGCAATGCTAACCTGTTCGCGTCGATCTCTGCGGGCATCGGAGCTCTCTGGGGCCCACTTCACGGCGGAGCCAACGAAGCCTGCGTCAACATGCTTGACACAATCGCCAAAGACGGAGGAAACGTTCAGAAATATGTCGATATGGCCAAAGACAAAGAGAACGGTTTCCGTTTGATGGGTTTTGGACATCGTGTCTACAAGAACTTTGACCCACGAGCCAAAATCATTCGTGCCAGTTGCGACAAGCTGTTGGCCAAACTGGACCTCGACGACCCACTATTCGAAGTGGCCCAGAAACTCGAAGAAGTTGCGTTGAAAGACGAGTACTTCATCGAACGTAAGCTGTACCCCAACGTCGATTTCTACTCGGGCGTCATCTACCGTGCTCTGGGCATTCCAATCCAGATGTTCACGGTGCTGTTCGCCATTGGGCGTCTTCCCGGTTGGATTGCTCACTGGAGCGAAATGCACAGTAACCCGGCAACCCGAATCAATCGCCCACGTCAGGTCTACACAGGCAGCACGGAACGCGATTTCGTTCCAATTGAAAAGCGATAAGCCGGGTTACTGACTGACCACCGATTATCCAAACTGCCTGTCTGTGGGCGGTGCAAGATCAAACTGCCTGTATGCGGGCGGTGCAAGCTTTCGAGTGGTGGTTCTAAAGTGATGGCTCTCGCGATCTCTTGATGGACATCGGTCCAAAGTCGGATAGAGATCAGGTCAGTTGCCGGTGTCAGACGTGTGGTCCGCAAGACCGCAACGGCAAAACAGGGCAGTGCGAATGACGACTCTCTAAAGCAATAGGCCGGCGATTGCCCCGGTCATGCAACAGGCCAACAGCCCACCAAACATGGCTCGCAGACCCAATTGTGCCAGATCTTTCTTACGTGATGGCTCCAAACCTCCAATCCCGCCCACCTGAATTCCGATCGCCCCAAAGTTGCTGAATCCGGCCAACGCATAGGTCATCACGATCGCAGTCCGCTCGCTGATTGCTTTCCCTACACCGACCTCAGCTTTGCCAAGGGCATCATATGCAATGAACTCGTTGGCAACCGTTTTCAGGCCAATCAACCTGCCAGCCTCAAGACATTCTCCTGCCGGAATCCCCATCAGCCATGCCAATGGCCAGCAAAGATAACCCAAGATGAGTCCCAATGACAATTTTGGATCACCGGCCGCATCCACAAATCCCACCTGTTCCGATGCGAACCCCAAAATGAGGTCAACGAGGGCAAGTAACGCGAGGAACGCAATCAGCATCGCTCCGACATTCATCGCCAATTTCAAGCCATCACTGGCTCCTTCCACTGCAGCGGCGATCAGATTGACATGCTCAGAAGGGGCTGACAGTGTCATTTCAGCCGACACCTTTTCTGGCTCCACCTCCGGGACCATCACCTTCGCAATCAGCAACGCTGCCGGAGCACTAATGACAGAAGCTGTCAACAAGTGTGAGATATCAATCCCCATGCCAGCGTAAACCCCCAGCAGGCCACCAGTCACTGTGGAAAATCCCCCCGTCATCATGGCGCAGATTTCACTGCGAGTCATCCTTGCAAGGTACGGCTTCACGACCAACGGCGCCTCGGTGTGCCCAACAAATACGTTCGCTGCTGCCGACAGGGTCTCCGCGCCACTGGTCCCTAGTGTGAATCTCATCACCCATGCCATGACCCAGACAATTCGTTGCATCAGTCCGAGATAGTACAGAATACTCATAAGCGATGAAAAGAAAATCACGGTCGGCAACACACCAAACGCAAACGTTCCCAACAGCGACTCACCAAGCGGATTCTCTCCACCTGCTCCGAACAGAAAACCGCTACCCTCGCTCACCGTGTCGAGGACGGATGTGAATAAACCACCAATCTTCTCAAATACCAGACGTCCTGCCGTGGTGCGGAGAACCAGAAACCCCAGCAAGAGTTGCAGAAGAAGCCC
>JAPOKD010000808.1 GCA_029977825.1 Planctomycetota bacterium
CGATCCAATCCCATCAAGCGATTACTACAGCATGGCATCCGCCTTGGCTGGAGTCGAGTTTGGAGAACGCACCATCCCACTGGACAAAGCTGCAGCTCAGAACGTGGTGCAACTGAAGAACAAAATCAAAGACCTACGTGGAGAATTAAATACCATTGAGCAAAGAGCTCGTGAGGCAATAACCAAAACGCACAATAAAGATCTTAACCTACAGCGAGGACCGCAACCGATTGCCGCCTGGAGCTTCCAAACCGATGCCACCGATCAGGTCGGCACAATGGATGTCAGCCTGGTCGGTAACGCAAGACTCGAGCCTGAAGGACTGGTTCTGGATGGCAAAGGCGCATTTGCCAGGACGAAGCGTTTCTCGAGAACATTTTCCGAAAAAACATTGGAGGCTTGGGTCCGCGTCAAGAATCTGAACCAGCGTGGTGGTGGAGTCATCGCACTGCAAACTGCCGATGGTCTGTTCTTCGACGCGATCGTTTTTGCAGAGCGCGAGGCAAAACGATGGATGGCGGGGAGCGACGGCTTCAGTCGATATGAATCCTTTCAGGCAAATGAAGAAGCCGATACCGAAAACCTGATTCATGTTACGATCACGTATGGGGCTGACGGAACAATCACCGGATACCGTAATGGCATCCCTTACGGGCGCGCGTACAAAAAGCCCCTAAAAACCTTCCCAGCCGAAACTTCGCAAGTTGTCTTCGGGTTACGTCATGGCGTGGAGGCTGGCGGAAACCGAATGTTCCAAGGCACCATTGCACAAGCTAGACTTTACAACCGAGCATTGTCCGCTGAGGAAATCTCGGTATCGGCACGCTCCAGTGGTATTCACATTGTGACCGAAGCCGATCTGCTGGCACAGTTGACCGCCGAACAACGAAAACAGCGCGATCAGCTGATGGAACAGATCAAGAAGACGCAAGTCGTGCTAAGCGCTCTTGAGAACACAAGGGTGTGGACCGTTCAGTCGATTCCCCCGGCTACTGTCAGATTGCTGGGTCGCGGTGATGTCCGCCAAGAGGGTGCCGTCGTATCTCCCAAGGGACTGTCAGCCATCAAGACGGTGAGCTCTGACTTTGGCTTGAAACCAGATGCCCCTGATAAAGAAAGACGCGTTCAACTTGCCCGTTGGATTACAACCCCAGACAATCCTCTGTTCTCCAGAGTGATCGTGAACCGCGTCTGGCATTACCACTTTGGCAATGGGCTTGTCTCGACACCCAACGACTTTGGCTTTAATGGTGGCAAACCTACACATCCACAGCTACTGGATTGGCTGGCGGCAAATCTGGAAAAGCATAAGTGGAGCCTCAAACACCTGCACCGTCTGATCGTAACCTCCGCCACCTATCGTCAAGCATCCCGCATCAACTCCGCTGCAGCAGCCGTTGATGCAGAAAACCGCTACCTGTGGCGCAAGACCCCCACCCGGCTCGAGGGTGAAGCGTTGCGTGACACCATGCTGGCAATCGCGGGCAAGCTGGATGAAACAGTCGGAGGCAAGGGGTATCGGGACATGCGTGAATACAAATTCAAAGGCAGTCACTTCTACGACCCGATTCCCCAAAACCATCCCGAGCAGTTTCGCAGAACGATCTACCGCTTCAGCCCCAGAGGCGCAAAGCGCACGATGCTCGACACGTTCGATTGCCCGGACCCGTCAGCAATTACCCCGCAGCGTGCCGAAACAACGACGCCACTGCAGTCGCTTGCCCTGATGAACAATGCTTTCGTCATGCAGATGGCTGACGCTACCGCAGCTCGGCTGCGGAGCAACCACACAGCGCCCGAGCAACAGATACGACAACTGCTTCTTCTTGCCTACAGCCGAGAGGCTACGCGGCAAGACGTCGACCGGGCACTACCATTCGTTCGAGACCATGGACTGGCGGCGTACTGCCGTGTCGTCTTCAATAGCAACGAGCTGCTTTATGTCAGATAAACGTACGTCGTCTTTCCCTGTTTCCAAGAGCAGAAGAGCAGGCGTCTCACGCCGTGAATTATTTTCTTTCGGAGCCTGCGGACTGACGGGAGCGGCGTTGTCGAGTCTTGTCTGTGCATCAGAGGCGAACGAAACGTCTAAACCTCACTTTTCCCCAACAGCCAAACGCGTCGTTCATATTTGCCTGATGGGAGGAATGAGTCACGTCGACAGCTTTGACTACAAGCCTGAATTGAAGAAATTGCATGGCAAAGCGTTGCAATATGAAGAACGACCAGCAACTTTTTTCAATCGCATTGGTCTTATTCGAAAAAACGACTGGGCATTCAAGCAACATGGTGAAAGCGGTTTGTGGGTATCCGACCTGTTTCCGCATTTAGCAACGGTGGCGGATGACATGACCGTTATCAACTCGATGGTAGCTGACTCCGCCAACCACACGCCGGCAACCTTCCAGCAGAACACGGGGTTTCAATTGAATGGCTTCCCCGTGATGGGTTCCTGGGTTTCCTATGGTCTGGGCGCCGAAACCGAGGATTTGCCTGCCTACGTCGTCCTGCCCGACGCGCGCGGCTATCCCGCTGGCGGGACGATCAACTGGTCGAATGGATTTCTCCCATCGGTATATCAGGGTGTCGCGTTCAACAGTCAAGGCACTCCGATTCCCGACCTTTTTCCCCCTAAGGAGGTAACCCCAGCGACGGACTTGTCCAGTCGGCAACTATTGGCAGCAATGAATCAAGATGACCTCACACGAAACGGCGCAGAAGACGCGTTGCTGGCGAGGATGCGCAGTCACGAACTTGCAGCTCGCATGCAGCTAACTGTTCCTGCGGTGACCGGTCTGGAAGACGAGACCGCAGCGGTGAAACGGATGTATGGGCTGGACAAACAGCCAACGGTAGATTTTGGAAAGAACTGCCTGCTGGCTAGACGCATGCTGGAAAAAGGGGTTCGCTTCGTGCAGATCATCTCCGGCGGATCATTCGGTAGCCCACGAATCAACTGGGATGGCCATGAAGATATGGTCAAGAATCACAACCGGGAAGCCACGCGGATTGATCAGCCCGTGGCCGCCTTGATCAAAGACCTCAAACAGCGAAACATGCTTGACGACACTCTGGTGCTGTTCACCACCGAATTCGGTCGCACTCCTTATACGCAAGCCGGGGATGGCGAATTGGGTACGGGTCGCGATCACAATATGTACGGCTTCTCAGTCTTCATGGCCGGAGCCGGACTGAAGCCCGGCATCAGCTACGGACAAACCGATGAAC
>JAPOKD010000569.1 GCA_029977825.1 Planctomycetota bacterium
ATTGTGGCGAAGATCGATGAGCGAACCCGAATGGGAAAGAATTTTACCCTCGTGGTTGTTGCGGAGGGCGCCGAGTTACCGAGCGGTGATGTTGTCGGACAGAATTCAGAGAATATGCAAACGAAGTTGGGTGGTATTGGGCAGGTCGTGACTGCGGAACTGGAAAAGCGAATTGATCAAGACGTACGATGCGTTGTCTTGGGACATCTACAGCGTGGAGGGGGACCTACGACGTTTGATCGAGTGCTTTCAAGTCAATATGGCGCTCATGCAGTACGCTTGATCGTTGAAAAGAAATTCGGTCAGATGGTCTGTTATGACCCGCCAGATATTCTGGACGCCTCCATTGAGGCCGCTGTCGGCGATTTACGCACGGTTGATCCCGATGGCTCTGCTGTCAAAACGGCACGAGCGATGGGCATTTGCTTTGGCGATACACCTGGTTACGTGAATCCATTCAGTTAGCACGAGGGGAAGGTTCCATCAGTTAACCAGCTTGGTCTCACTGCGGTTCCTTTTGGACTGTGTTCCGGCCAAGGGTAACTGATGCTTTTTTCGATGACTTCGCGACTGCAAAAGCCGAAGGCTATTTTGCCAAGTGACAAGCAGCACCACCTCGGTGGCACGCTGTTCCTTGTGTCTTTGCTTATTTTCTTTTTGAGCAGTATTTTGCTGTACGGGATCTACGCGTATTCCAGGCGGGGGGATCCTGAGTCGGCAGCCCCTCTGCCATCAATGTTCCTGATAAGCACCGCATGCCTGCTTTTGATAAGCGTGCTTGTCCACGCTGCGACACGGGCCATTCGTCGTGAAAAACGTTTGACTACCAGCGTCTTGCTCCTGGTGAGTGGCATAACGGCGGTCATCTTCATGGGGCTGCAGTTCGACGCAATGAGTGAAATGCTGGCAGGACCTGCTCTGGATAGAGGCACTGGGAAAGGAGTCGTGGGAATGGTCGTTGTCCTGGCATTGCTGCACGCTGCCCACGTTGCGGGAGGAGTTGTTGCGTTGACGTTGGTATCAATCCGCTCCTGGTTGGGACGATATGATCACGAACGTCATTGGCCAGTTGATTTTGCTGCACAGTATTGGCATTTTCTTGATGTTGTTTGGCTATGCATGCTTTTGGCGTTCTGTTTGACGACAGGCGGATTCATTCTCTGAGTCCAGGCCGGCACAAAGTAGAGTACCGTTCCTGCCAAAGATCTGATTCTCTGGTAACCGCTGGTCTTGCATTGACAGGCCCGTACCTGTGGACGAGACTTTTGAAATCTGTCAGCAGGTTGCGCTGCGGGTGTAGTTCAATGGTAGAACATCAGCTTCCCAAGCTGAATACGAGGGTTCGATTCCCTTCACCCGCTTGAAACCTATCTGCAACTGTTGGCAGCTACGATTTTTCTTGGTGGATTTTGTGATGAATCAGAGGGGAAGGCGGTGCGCGTCTTGCCTCGAAACCTGATCATCACCGGGTTGGCAGCAGCGCGACACCTGAACCAGGCAGTTGTGCAAAGCGGCAAGCTCCTTTTTCTACCTGTGCACCGCTCGCGATGTCTTCGGCCAACAGTTCGGCGCCGTCCATGTCGACAAAGTCCAAGAGGGGCAGGAGCTGTGCGATCGCTGAAATACCAACGGTTGATTCGGTCATGCAGCCGACCATGACCTTCAGGTCAAGTTGTCGTGCTTGCTGGATCATCCGTCGCGCTGGTGTCAGGCCGCCGCACTTGACTAATTTGATGTTGACGCCGTGAAATCTGTTTTTGCAGCGTTGCACGTCGGATTCGGTGATGCAGCTTTCGTCAGCCATGATTGGTAATGCCGAATGCTGATAAACACGGATTGCACCATCGATGTCCTCTGCCGGCAGAGGCTGTTCAATGAACTCGACATTGAGCTCGCGCAATTGTCGTGCGTTGGCGATCGTTTCATCAACCGTCCATCCGCAATTGGCGTCGACGCGAAATGTTGCAGTCGTATGCTGTCTCATTTCCGTAATGATTTTCATGTCGTCTGGTGTTCCCAGTTTGATTTTATAAATGGGCCAATCAGGAACCTCTTGCATTTTCTTGACCATGTTCTCGACGGTATCAATCCCGATGGTGAAATTCGACAGTGGTACATGGTTGATGTCGAGTTTCCACAGTTGATGAACCGGCGCATCTAGCTGCTTGCCCCACAGGTCGTAGGCAGCTTGGTCGATTGCACACATGGCAAAGGGGTCATCCGGCAATTTCTGATGCAACTGGGTCCACAAGCTGGTTGGATCAAGACAGGCTGCTGATTCGATTTCGTGTCGGACGGACTCGATTGCAGCAACGATCCGCTGGCCAGTCATGCCGTAATAATCATTCGTGGTCGCTTCACCGAATCCAGAGTGTGTGCCGTCGCTTAATTCCACAATCACGGTGGGTTGGGTGGTGATGGTGGATCGGGAGATGGTGAATGGGTGCTTCAGCGGTAAGTTCCGTTGGTGAATCGACAGTTGCAATTCCGCCCTCGCTATCACTGGTCTACCTGCTTTGGATTTTCTGTTTGAGCTGTAAAACGGCTTCGCTTAATTCGGCGGGACCGTGGCGAAAAACATCGCAGACAGGTAGGCCGAATTCTTCACGGATTCGATCGCGTTCATGTTCGGCAGCTTCCGGCGAAAGTAGCCGGCTGTTCATGGCGATACCGATCACTTGGCTAGGCATCATCAGGTTTGCGGCCGATTCATATGCATCTTTCAACACTGCAAGGCTGGTGAGACCTATGTCCGGCATCCCATGCACCGCCTTGCGGCCTGCTTCATAACACAGCACCATGCCATGGGGCATTGAGCCGTGCAGCAGGCCTAAGGTTACGGCCGAGTAACGTGGGTGGGCCAAGCTGCCCTGCCCTTCGATACATAGGACTTCATGATCCTGCCCAGCAAGAATCTGCTTTTCGACGGCACCACTGATAAAGTCCGAGATGACGCAATCAATGGGACAACCATCTCCCGCAATCATGATTCCGGTCTGTCCTGTGGCAATGAACTTGGCTCGAAGTTGTCTTTCCACGAGATCCCGTGTCAACTCGATGGAAACTACCATCTTGCCCACACAGCAGTCCTGGCCGATGGTGAGTATCCGCAGGCAATCCGGACGAAGACCACTACGGTTGGCGACATCACGTTCATCGTTATTTCTGACGTCGATCAATTCTGTCCCGGAAGCCGCCGCTGCTGCTGCAAATTCAGAATCTTGTGCCAGAAATTCGTGTAGGCCGGACAATACATTCATGCCGCGGGCAATCGCCTTCATGATGATGGGACGCCAGTGTTCCGGGATTTTTCCACCCGGTGGGGCAATGCCAATCAACAGGGTTTTTGCCTCCGGGGCAGCGTCCAAATCAGCGATGACTGGTGTCTCGCCACCCGTTCCCAGTAATTGTTCGGCTGTTTGTCCCGCAGCCGCCGTGTCCAGAACGGCGATAACCTCGTGCTCACAGTAGCGAAGCACGCTGCAGGCGGTCTTGGCGGTCAATGGATTGGAGTGTCCATCTGTAAGAATGACCATCCGTCGGTTGGTATCGGTTGAAACCAGGTCTGCTGAATTCAATGAATTATCCTGACTTGTGGTTTTCATCAGCCTCTTCGCCCAGTCCGACCATTTCCAGCAGACGCAGGGCGTTGGTGGTTGGCGAAACACCTTCACGCATTCTGTAGTCAAACGTCATTTGTTCATTTCCAGATGCATCCGGCCGTATGGTTTCGCGGAAGTGAACAGCATGTCCGACCGACTGTAATTCGGGTTCATCAGCTAATTCGAGATCATGGGTGCTGATTGCTCCAATGGATTGGTAGTCGATGAGATGACGCAAGACTTGCACCACCGCAATTTGGCGTTCGCGACTATTGGTTCCTTGAAGAATCTCGTCCAACAGAAACAGACAGACGCGATCGTTCGTGCGACTCATCTCCCTCGCGTGATCAACCACACTCTTCAAACGTTTTAGTTCTGCCATGTAGAACGAAACACCTTCGGCCACATTGTCACTGACTCGGATGCTTGTAGCCAACTCGGTTGAGGGTAAACAGAACTTGCTGGCGCAGACAGGGGCTCCTATCGCTGCCAACGCTACATTCAAACCGACGCTGCGGAGCATAGTGCTCTTTCCCGACATGTTACTTCCGGTCACAAGCAGAATGGTTCCTGGCGGTCCCACTTGGACGTCATTACAGACTCGGGAGCCATCAGTCAGCAGGGGATGCCCAATGGCAGTGGCGGCAATCGCTGGTGAATCCGTAGCTGACACCCACTCAGGCTGTGACCATGATGGATATTCGTCACGCACTGCAGCTACAGAGATCAGTGATTCAAGTTCACCCAGGGATTCAAA